>JBBRJW010000109.1:0-7323 GCA_038218705.1 Chthonomonadales bacterium
ACGACACCCAGCAGAGCTCCCGCAAGAAAGGCCTTTCCGACACGGACAATGCTCTCCCCGTATTGAGACATGGAGTAGCAGCCTCCAACGATGAGAGCCGAGGGCGCGAAGCAGCGAACGGTCAGCGAGCTCCAGAAGACGGTCTGCAGACTGGCGCGCCAGGTCACCCCCGGCGTGGTGTCGTAGGCCACCGATATGGCCGTCGGAATCAGCCCTCCAGGGGTTCCCACCCCCGTATCCGAAAGGTCGTACATCCCCATGCCTGACATCTCCACCCGGCCTTCTCCTGACGCACGAATCGCTGCAGCAGCCGAACAGAGCATTCACCGCCGCGGGCACGGGTTCCTACTGAATTGCGAATATTAGGGGTGAGCTCGCTCGGACAAATCGCCTCCGGGGCGCTTCTCGCTCTTCTTGCCACATGGTGCTCAGGATGTCCGGGCCCGTCGCCACTCGCCGCAGGCGGGCCGGACCATGCTGCGCCTTCTCCTCCGAACCCGAGACGTCTTAACACAGGTCAGGCTGTCTGTTGCGTCCGATTTCCACGCTGGAGGCAGTCTGCCGATCAGGAGACAAACAGGGTAATCTACATAAAGCGTCTCAAATGCCTCGTTCGTTTCGCGGCGCTGGCTTCCGTCACCGCTGGCGGCACAGGCTGCAGCACCGCGCACACCGCTGCTGCCAACCAGCCGGTGCAGCATGGCAAGGTACTCACGGACGCCAAGCTGAGGCGGCAGCGTGAAGCAATGATTCAACCGCACAAGGGCGAATAGGTTATACCGGGAGGAACTGAAATGTCAGGTATTAAGTCTGTCGCGGCCCTCGGAATTGGCGCGCTCCTCGCTGCCATGCTGGTTCCGGCACTGGCTGAACCGCTCCTGCTCACTCCACAGAAGCCCATCGTTATCGCCGGCGGGCCTGGCGGGTTCGACTGGATGCTGGTGGACGCCCGCGCCAACCGCGTCTTCGCAACGCATAAGGGGACAAAGACCGTCGCCATCGTCGATCTGACGACCGGTGCGGCGCTGGACTCCGTGAAGGTCGGGACGGCTCAGGGCGTGGCGGTGGACCGACGCGACAACAAGATCTTCCTCGGCAACGCTGAGGAGAAGACGATCGTCATCCTCGACTACACTACCCTCAAGAAGACGGGCGAAATCGCCGTCACCGGCCCGGTGGACGATGTGATTTTCTGCCAGAGGAACGGCATGATCTACGCCGATCACGACGATGGCACGGATGTCTGGGTGATCGACCCGAAGATAGAGAAGATCGTCGCAACGGTCACGATACCGGAAGCCCCTGAGAAGATGGAGTATGACCGGGTCAGCGACCGTATCTACCAGAACATCAAGAGCAACAGCACCATCCAGGTGATCGACCCATCGACAAACAAGGTCGAGAAGGTGATAGCTGCTGCGCCCGCGACGGGTCCGCACGGAATCGCGATCGACGGCCAGACCCAGCGGCTTTTCGCTGCCGGCAGTAACGGCAAGCTCGTAGTGGTCGACCTGAAGAGCAGCAAGGTAATCGCGAGCATCGACATTGAGAAGGGTGTTGATCAGATCGCATTCGACCCCGCGTCGAAGCGGATCTACTGCGCCTGCAAGGGCGCAATATCGGTGGCGGAAGAGACCGAAGCCGGCGTGAAGCTGATCGGGAGTGTGCCGACGCCAAAAGGCTCACACACCATTGCAGTCGATCGCAAAACGCACGCGGTCTGGACCTGCTACTTCGACGACAAGAACAGCTACCTGCTCAAGCTCGTTCCTTAGGTTCGCTCTTGCCCGGGAGTGCCGAGCCGTCGGAGGATTCACGTGATGGATCTCCGGCGGCTCGTTTGCCTGCAGCGAAGCCTTCAGTCCCATTAGCGCGCCTGCCTAACCCCCGGGCCGGCTGTCCGGATCCGCTCTCGCGCATTCGCCGGCCGAGGGCGCAATGTCTGTTGTTTGCGCGCTCGCCGGAAAGGGGGTGTCGCAAGTCTTCCCCCTCCCCGGGGCCAATCCATCGGCTGCTTAGGTGTTGCGCCCCCCATTCCCCCAAATTTGGGGGGCAAGGGGGGCGCACTATTTCACGCGGCGTCCCGCCTAACCCCGGGCCTCTTTCTCGGCAAAGGGCGGGTAGGCAGGCGCGCTCACGGGCCAGAACCTGGCAGGTAACCGCCACATTGTGCTCGATCGGCTAGTTGAGATACTGGCGCTAAATGCGGGATAAGGGCCAGGCAGAAGCGGGCCGGCCGGGACAACGCTTGTCTCGGCAGCGTTCTCACCATTTTGACGCACACGCCCTGCCCGAGGTCCAGGCTCAGATGGCAAGGATCGGTGCAGCGGGTAAACTGGATTCCTGTTGGCGCAGTAGATTTGAGCGCAAACCCGTATGGAGACTGTGGGGAAGGGTATGCGCGGATGAACCAGACGGAAAGACTGGCGAAAGCCACGGAATACGTTCGGACGCACGGCTATATCACGGTTGAGGATTACCAGTACCTCTTTGGCAGCGAGGAGCGAATCGCGCAGGGGGAGCTATCCATCCTGGTCACCATGGGCGTCCTCGAGCGACATCGCTCCAAGAACCTTATCGGCAGGTTCATACCTGGCAGCAGCCGCTACGTGCTTGCCGGCAGCCAGAAAGATTCCACCCGCGGTTAGCCCCACCTGGCACGCGAAACGGGATCTCCGCGCGGCATGTGCACCAGGCTGGCTGTACGCGATGGTAATGGGTCTGCGAGCCGCCACGCCTGATCGTGGCGGAATCCCAGCGTTAAGGCCGCGTTGTGGACGGAGCCGACACCATGCCGCTGCTTGCCACCGCCATTCTGGCTATTCTGCTGTTGTTCCAGACCTGGCGGGCACGGCATGGCGAAACCCGGTTTCCGCCTCAGGGCAGCCGTGTCCTGGCCGGCGGACTGGATATCCATTTTTTGCGGGAAGGCTCAGGGCAGCCTCTCGTCTTCCTGCACGGAAGCGAAGGGTCGCTCATCGACCTTCCGACAGAGCTCATCGCCTCCCTCGTTGAGCGATACGATCTCGTGCGATATGACCGACCGGGCCACGGGCATACTTCGCTCCCCGCCTCCCTGCACTCGGGACCAATCGAGAACGCTCGCATCCTCCATGAAGTAGTACAGGCCCTCCACCTGGAGCCCTCCCTGATCCTCGCGCACTCGTGGGGCGCGCTGCCGGCACTGATCGCGTCCATCGAGTATCCCGATAGCATCGCGGGTATTGTGCTGTTGGCTCCCTGGTCCGCCTCCTCGCGCGGCCTGCTTCCTGCGCTTCTCTGGCCCGTCCGCCTGCCGCTCATTGGCCCCTGGCTCGCCTCGGCGCTGCTCGCTCCAATGCGCGGCCCCCTCATTCGGCACTCGCTGCGGTCTGCCTTCTCGCCACTTGCCCTGCCTCATTCGTTTGCCGAGAGGGCATCGGCGCTCTGGCTGCGCGGGCCAGGTCAGGTACGCGCTTTCGCTGAAGAGAACACGCTCGACCGTCACTTCTTGAAGCAGTACGCCGACCGACTGGGTGAGATCTCGGTCCCCGTAGTGATGGTGGCAGGTGATGCCGATCGGGCCGTCGACCCTGAGCAGAACGCAGGATGGCTCGCAGCGCGCCGTCCGGACTGGCCCCTCCACCGCTGCCCGGGAGCAGGGCACCAGATCGCATTCCAGGCTCCGGAGGCGGTAATGGCTGCGCTCGAAGAGTGTGTGGCGCTCGGCCGCCGGGAGCGGCCAACCGCGCGGGATCGCGCCCGGGACCTCGTCTTGCGGCACGGCTGGAATGCCGCCGCGTACCAGATCCTGAACGGCGGGATGCGCACCTGGTTCGCGCCGGGCGATACCGCCGTGGTCGGCTATGTGGTTCGCGCCGGGGTGCGGATCGTTGCCGGCGCGCCTGTCTGCGCGGAGGAGGAGCTGCTTTCGACCTCCATCGCTTTTGAAGCGGATGCATCGGCTGCCGGAGAGCGTGTCTGCTACTTCGCTGCCGCGCAGCGCCTTCGTGCGGTACTCGAAGGCAGGCCACCGCACACCGCCCTGGTCGTCGGGTCGCAGCCGGCGTGGGATCCGCAGACCTGGGGCGAGACCCTGCGGCGCAGCAGCTCGCTTCGCGGCCAGGTCAACCGCGCCCGGAACAAGGGCACGATGGTGACGGAGTGGGAGCGCGAGAGGGCCGCTTCGGAGCCCGGCCTTCAGGACGTCCTGAAGGAGTGGCTCGCTCTGCATCCGCTTCCTGCCCTCGGATTTCTCACCGAGCCAGTGCGCCCGGAGAGGCTGGGAGATAGACGGATCTTTGTGGCAGAGCAGGCGGGGCGTCAGATAGGCTTCCTGGCGATGGCGCCCATTCCCGAGCGCGAGGGATGGTTGATAGAGCAGATTTGCCGCCGCTCGGACGCACCGAACGGAACGGCAGAGCTGTTGGTCGATGCGGGAATGCGCGCTGCCGCAGAGGCCGGTTCGAGCTACGTGACGCTCGGGCTTGCGCCCCTCTCAAACAGAGCTCCGTCCGGCGCGGGTATGCCGGGACCCCTGGTCCGGCTGGCTCTCGCGTGGGCCCGGGCACATGGAAAGCGCTTCTACAACTTCCAGGGTCTCGATGCGTTTAAGGCGAAGCTGAAGCCAGATACATGGGAGCCGATCTACGCCGTCTCGAATGAGGCGCGCTTTTCGCTCCACACCCTCTACGCGGCGGCAGCCGCCTTTAGCGATCGGCCTCCTGCCGCCGTTCTCTTCGAGGCGGTCGCTGGCGCAGTGCGCCAGGAGCTCTCCTGGCTGCGACAGGCACGACGGTCCTCGGAGCCCAATCCTCCGGGCGCACCACCCGCATAATCGTGACCGTGTGAGCTCAAGGCGATGTCGCAACGAACCATGGAAAGAAGTGCTGGCCCGGCGGTCGCTGAACAAAACGGAGCGCGATGAAACCTGGCAAGGAGAAGCAGACCGACGAGCGTCATAACCCAGCTTCGATCCTCTGAGCGCATGCGATCCCTCCAGTGGGAGTCCCCCCGTTCGGTAATCGGCAGACTCCGTACAGGCCGCTGCTGTCGGGAACGCATAACTGCCGTTTCTGCTGGTGGGGTCCGCCGGGCGCCGAGTGCTACGAGATTCAGCGGTAGGTCACTTAATGACGAAAATCATGCCGTCAATCCTATAAAAGAGAGCAGTGCACCGCTCGCCGAGTCGCGAGCCACGAACCTGGATAACTTTGTCGCCAATGCGAGACTTGTCGCAATAGCGATCCGACCACATTACGGCAAAGCAGGGTTAGCGGAAATGTTTGCAAATATTCTGCAATGACACTTGACAGCCCGGCTATTCAGCAGTATGATAGTGGCAATCGGGCAGCGATTGCTGGCCTGGCTGGATGCGGTAGCTGGCCTGGCCGCCCGATTGAGCAGGATCTGGGGAAGAGTGCGCGCAATCGGGCCCGGGTATCACCCGGGTTTCCGTGATCGGTTGTGCGAAGCGAAAGTGGTTCGAGACCGGGCTCCCGGGTAAGATGGGCGAGGGAGAAGTGCCTGGCAGGGTGAGCGCTTTCCAGGAAGGAAGTGCACCATGAAGTGTCTGCTGTCACTGCTTTGCGGGGGGGGGGCGAGTGGCCGCCCGCCTGCTACCCACCGGCCGTTAACCGGCCTCTCTCACTCCGGTCCTGACCGCCCTGCCGCTCACCGGAGGGTTGCTGGACCTCTCATCAGCGCCGCCCGCATGCTCGCTGCAATCGCGATACTCGCCGCACCAGTAGCCGCTTCCGCCGGGCACTACAATTACTATTACAGTGGTCCGGCACCGTACCAGCATCTGGGGCCAGCTGGGGCAGGTACCTTCTTCGCCAACGTTGGCGGTGGCGGCAGCCAGACCGTCTCGGGAGAGGTCACAGTCACGTTCGTATGGGCCCCCGACGGAGGGGCCGATGCTCCGCCAGCCTCCACTTTCGTCACGATCAACAGCACCACGAGTTCTGAAGCCGCCGGTCCCAACTGCTTAGCAATCGCGATCTGCGGACTGCCAGGCAGCACTACCACAAACTCTCCCTTCAGTCCCTACTACATGTGGCAAGACGATGCGGCCACCTACACGTTTGTGCAGAGTGAGCCAGGCGACTCCTTCACCTACAAGCTGAGCCCTTCGCTCGAAGCAGTTAGGAGTTGGGGCAGCTGTCAGGCGACGGTCTCTGCTGGAACCACGCCGGTTGTGATGGGCTTTTTGGGAGCGACGGGCAGCGCTGGCACCGGGTACAGTCTGCTGGTCGGGCAGAACGTCGAAGCCTGTGTTTCCGCCGGGACAGCGACATTCTCCGGCATGTATTGGCGAGTGGACGATTACTCAACCGTCAACTTAGATCCTCCCTACCCCGCCGTTCCCGAGTACTCGTCGTTCGTTGCGTCCCTTAACTCCGGCCACGCTTATCGGTATTTGGCGTTTGACGACGGCGCAACTTACGGCCCCTCCTACTTTGCGGACCCGGAGACGCACTATTACCGCGCGAGCGGGACTGCAACCTTCAACGGAAAGACCTACCAGGTTATGGCTACAGGGACAATTGCCATTTGTGAACCCGACACAACGGCTGATTCAGCCTGCGCTCCGTTTGGTGGACTAGCAGCCAGCGCGCCGGGCATCGAAGTCATCGGTTATTGGCCGATTCCCGACGGCGTGCTCACTGGTACCCCTAGCATCAAGTGGACCGTCAGCGTTGCGACGCCGGCAAGCTTCGGGCACCTTGGCCAAGGCCTCTGGCAGCTCGTTCAGCTAGTAACTCCAGGCAGGTCCATGGTTCGTGGGGATGGCAGTTCCTGGGTATTGCAGAATCAGGGTTTGACCGGACTCGACACCAGCCTGCCATACGCGCCCACAAGCGGGCAAAACGATCCTAACAGCGGGTACCCGGATGATGGCACGGTGCGTTCTGAAAGGGATGGCCTTACTGATTCTCCCGTACAGCCGTTCCAGACGGACGCAACGAGCGTAACGATAAGCGATTCTTACGAAATGTTCTTGATGTACAGACCCTTTGACAGTGGACTCGGGTCCGAGTGGGTGCCGTTGCGACATACCCCCTGGACCTGGAATGCCATACCCCGTCCTACCGCGGGGTCATGGCCAACCGCCCTTACCCCCTGTGGAACTTATTCTGGCACGACCGTCCCTTGGTACACCTATCCAGCCTGGGATCGCGTCATCGACAGTGCCGTGTTCGTACGGCAGGCACTATGATCAGTCTAACCGAGGGCTGCAAACGGAGGGTTACCATGAAGCTAGTTCGTTTGATCCCGGTGTGCGCCATAGCGCTCATGATCTTCATGGGTGGAAGCGCCTCGGGCCAAAGCCCATATCCA
>JBBRJW010000110.1:0-7305 GCA_038218705.1 Chthonomonadales bacterium
TGTTGGCGTGACCGGGCCAGCGACGCTGGCGCACCGGACTGCTCGATCCACTCCAGAATACGGTCGGTTGAGAGATGGTCGGTCGAGAACATGGTGCCTCTCCTTCAGGTAGTTCGCCTCTGGCCGCTGGGGCGCCAGGGGTAACTTGCCTGCGGTGGTGAGAGGCGAAGAAAGAAAGCCCCTCACCTATATAAAGGAGGCAGGGACCAAATAAATACACTTACGAGCGTTTTTTTTCGAGGTATTTTTTCAGGCGGGTCAAACAGCGTGCGCGGGTGGGCCCGATGGCCCCTTCGGAGAGGTTCAATTCACGCGCGATATCGCGGTACCGGGGGCGCGGCTCGACCTCGTAGAGCAGGTGAAGGAGTGTTCGGCAGCTCTCGCCAATGGTTTCGAGGGCGCGCCGAATGGAGTAGATTCTTTCGAGTCGGAGCATCTCTTCGTCTGGCAGTACGTCATGCACCGGTAGCTCTTCTTCTGGCACGAGATTCACAGTGCGGTCGCGCTCGAATCTGGCGCGCCAGGCGAGGCGGCGCACGCTTGTGGCGAGCCACGCCTGGAGGTGGCCATCGTCCTTAATGCTCTCCATGTTATCGAGCAGCTTTGCAAAGACCGTCTGAAGCACATCCTCCGCATCCTCGTGCGTGAGCCCGCACTCCCGTGCAATTGTAAACAGGTAGCTGCTGTACCGATTGACGAGGGTCTCCCAGGAGCGACGATCGCCCGCGATGCAGCCTTGAAGAAGTGTTCGGTCGGATTGGTCCATAGACTCCTTGTACCGGACCGGTGTCAGCAGGTTCGTTGGGTCCCTCGGCGCACCCTGGCGAGCTCGCGCACTCCCGCGGCCTTGTTTCCAGGTTAGAGTAACCTAGTTTCTGCAAATTGCTTGATGGCCTGACCGTGAAACGCGGATAAGTAATGGTTTCGGCTTGTGGCAGCCTGGGCTCAGCCTATCATAGCCCCTGGCAGAGTCTTCGGGCCAGTGAGCGCGCCTGCATAGGCCCCCGTTCCAGCGAAGCCTTCCGGGCGACGAGCGCTCGCCGGAACGCGGGTGTCGCAAGCCTCTCCATCTCGGCGGCCAATCCATCAGTTGCCGATGCTGTGCGCCCCCCTTCCCCCCCGGCCAGTGCCAGATCATCGGCTACTGAGGCGCGCCGCCTCTCCCCCGGCCCCTCCCCTGACCGCTTACTCGCTTCGCGCGGGAGGCATGTGAACGCGCACGCAAGCTTCGCTCTGCTCGTTCGCTAAGGGAGGGGTGACTGAAATCGCTTGCCAATGGCTCCGGCTTCGCCTGCTGCTTCGAGCCGAGCAAGTATTGGCCCGCGCCTCCAAGCAGGGGGAGTCCCCAGTAGGCGCTTCTCGCCCTGTTCACGGTGCAGGGATTTCATTGCGCCCAGAGGGAGCGAGTGCGCACGCCTCTCCCTTAGCGAACGAGTATCGCGGCACCAGGGTCCGAGACGGAGAGCCGTCCGCGCGAAGCGAGCGCGCGGTTACGGGACGGGTTGGAGGAGGGGAAAGAATGAGCCAGCAGTCTCCAGATTCGGTAAGAGCCGCTTCAGTTTCTCAAATGTCATGGACCGGTTGTCTTCCAGAACCGGGTCGATCTCGTCGCGGAACCCCTCGTAGTAATTCAACGCGGCGTTGACCCAGCCGCGTGGCCGGCGGAAGTAGGTCGCAACACGCTCGGCGTCCATGTCGTGGTCGTGCGCGACCATAATCACTTCCCAGACCGCCAGGTTGGAGTCCTTCATGTAGGGTTGCCGTCCGAGTACCGAATCACGGAACTCAATACCGGCGAACTCAGCTTCCCGCATAGACTCCTCGATGAACTGCGCGCCCATCTCGCTCTGACTTTTGCCCAGCCGACGCGCAAAGCGTTTCAGACGATCGACCTGGTCGTCTCTGAGGCGAATGCTTACGACATGGGTCATGGCTATCTGTTTCTCCTACAACCAGGCGAAGTGTAATCCTTCACCTACGTTGTAATCGGATGAGGTGATGTTAGTATATCATAATCAGTACAGCCATGGTTCGGAGAGGGGCCGCTGGAAACACGACCCAACCTCTGGTAGGTTGGGTGACGGTGCGTAATCCGCCTGCTGTACGGGAAACAGTGAGCGAGCGATCTCATGTGCGACCCGGCCTTAACCCCCCGGCGCCCTCTCGGGCCAGGGTCATCCGGCGTATGAGCGCGCCTGCCTAACCCCCGAGCCCCTTTCCGGATCCGCTCGCGCGCCTGGCTTCCCGCGAATTGTCAGGCTTCCGGTCTGCGCGCTCGCCGGAAAGGGGGTGTCGCAAGCCTTCCCCCTCGGTGATCCGGTGAGTACCGCTCAGCCCTTCGCCTCGGCCGATGCAAGTTTGCGCTCGTCGATCGCCTTGCACGCGCGCAGATAGACGTTCTTTGGCGGATTGTCCGTTCCCTTCCAGTAGTAGGGATCTACCCCTGCAACGGGTATGATGCAGCGCCTGTCCGCATTCGCCACGGATTCGCCCTCCTTCAGGGACCAGGGGAGCAGCGACCAGGCGTTACAGTAGTGATTTACCAGAACCCGGCGATAGATCTCGCTGCGGTTCTTGCGGGAACGGTGCAGCAGGTACCCGTTGAAGAAGACCACGGATCCGGCCTTCACCTCCACTGGGACCTCCTCCGACTCGTCGAAGCCGAAGCTCTCGGGCGCGAAGTCAAACTCGGCGTCGCGATTGTGCGGGTGCTGCGGGTAGAGGTAGCCCTGTCGGTGGGAGCCCGGAACCACCCAGAGGCAGCCGTTCTCGATCGTTGCATCGTCGAGGGCGATCCACGCACCGATCAGCGAACGGTCGCGCGTCGGGATGTAGATCTCATCCTGATGCCACGCCTGCCCTTGAAAGCCCGGGGGCTTCACGAAGAGCATCGACTGCATGCACTTCACGCTGCCGTCCCAGTAGGGGAGGTGCGCCGCGGTAATCTGGCTCAGGGCGCCGCACACCTCTGGGTGACGAACGTACCGCTCCATGACCGGGCTGATGTAGTGCGGCTGATGGATGCAGAGGATGCCCTGGAGTATTTCGGCGTCCGATGCCTCGGGAGGGGCCGGCGGAATGTTCTCGCTGGCATAAGCTCCCCGAGCTACCGCAACGGTATCGCGGCGAAGCTCCTCCACCTCCTCGGCCGAGACCAGGCCGGGCGCGATGAGATAGCCATTCTCCACAAAGGAGCGAACCTGCTCATCATTCAGTGGTTTCGGTACTTCGATGCGCACTTCGGCGATGGATTCCATTTGCTCTCCTCGACGGGCGGGAATTCAACCGGACGATTGGGGCCCTGTGTTAGTAGGATTGTACCTCCTGGCCGACTTCTCCTTCGCGCCTTCTTACCGGTGGAACAGAACTGTACGGAGGAGCGCCGGGCGCGATAGCGAACCTATTAGCAACCCCTTCCGAAAGGCTCGCCATGATCCGAACTACTACCCTCTCCTGGCTCGCAGGCGCGCTGCTGCTTCTGCCCGTTCTGACAGCCACCGCCGTGTCCACAGCGCTTCCGATGGTCCCGCTGGCCCGATCCGCATGGAGGCTGGAGGGTGGGAAGGGCGCATGGGTGGCACGAGGAGCAGATGGACCGCTGCTGAGTGTGCGGGGTACCGGAGAGGATGTCACCACCTGGAGCGCATCGGTGCCTGCGCTCACCCCTGGCCACCTGTACCGCCTTTCATTTGATGCACGCGTGATGCCGGGGTCGTCCGTCAGCACCGTAACGGCCGGGCCGGTGGGCGTGAACCGTGACTTCTCGGTGACCGAACAGGCCGCGGCCTACTCGTACGTGTTTCAGGAGCCGGCCGGGCGGCCGAAGGAGCTGCGATTGGGGCAGTGGCACCTTCGCGGAGAGGTACTGTTTTCGCACGTCCGCCTCACGCCGGTAGCGCCGCTCTACGAGGGAAACGGCGCGGATTCGCTTGGAGAGGGCGAGACGGTACGAAACGGGGAGTACCGGTTCCGGTCGCCACTGATGGGGGAGGGGGCGAACAGCTCCCACCCGCTGCAGAGCTTCACGGCCGGCTTCAACAGTGACCGCTGGCTGATCGGTCTCGGCGACGAGGTGATCTATCGGTTCAGCGCAGCGGGCGGCGCGCGGTCCGGAGCGTCGGTTGCAGCAAACGTGGGCTACTACGAGCGCGGCGCCTGCGAGGTCGCGGTGAGCCGGGACGGCGTCATCTGGAGCGTTCTGGGCCGGCTGGCCCAGAGCGGGACCATCACGCTCCCCGTTCCCGATGCACTGCTGCCGGCTCCAGCAATCTGGGTGCGCGTGAAAGGGAGCGCCACGCCCGAATCCTCCGCCGCGGTGAGCCTGCAGGTGAACTCGCTATCTTTCCGCTCGGGCGCTCGCAGCGCCAATGTGTCAGAAAGTGGCTCGACCGCGTTTGTTGAAATTGAGCGCCAAACTCCTGGTCTGGGGTTCTCGCTCACGGCACTGGCCGCGCGCGGAGCCAGCGGGGGGCGGGCGGTACAGGGAGTCGCTCGCGGGGGGGCAGGCGCAAATGGGAACGTGCGGCTTGAGCTGGCTCTAGTGCGGAAGAATGAGCCCACGCAGGTCTCTCGTGCCGTGATCAGCCTGACTCCCGCGGGCACGCGATTCACACTTCCCTACCTCTCACCTGGCAGCGGGCTTACGCGGTACCAACTGAAGGCTATGCGTGCGGACGGCTCGCTGCTCTATGCTGCTTCCGCGACACGCTACCTCTCCAGTTACGAAGTGGGCGCTACCGGGCACGCCGTCGCTCGCCTGCCGCAGGGCGACCTCTGGTGGTGCATCGCCACCGCAAAAGTCGCCCCGACCCAACCAGCCCCTGGGCCGGCCAGGGCCGGAGCCGCCGCCTAGCTACCGTTCGATGCCGCCCGGCGAGAGCGGCAGGCGATGCAGCTTGTTTTCCGCGCGGAGCGGGAGACCCCGGCGGTGCAGGTTCAGGCCTCGTCGCTGATAGGCCCGGGCGGGGCGACCATACCGGCGAGCGCGATTGAGCTCCGCTCGGTCGAGTACGTTAGCGTTGAGCGGCCCACCGACCGGATCGGAGTGGCCGCAGAGTGGCCGGACCCGCTGCCGCCGCTGGGCCCGCTCGGCCTCTGGAAGCCGCGCGCGGGGCGGAATAACCCGCTCTGGATAACGTTGACCGTGCCTGCCGGCGCTCGTCCGGGCGAATACCGCGGGGCGATCACGCTGCGCGGCGGCCTCCAGGCTCGTGTGCCGGTTCGGCTGCGCGTGCGCGACTTCGCGCTCCCGGCGCAAACCGCGCTCCGCTCCGGCTTCGGCATTTCTCCACAGATGATCGCCCGGTTCCACCATCTCACAACCGCCGATCAGATCGCCCGTGAGTGGAACCTCTACATGGAGGATTTTGCCAGGCACCGGCTCGCGCCCTACAATCCGATGATCCTTGCGCCCTTTGAGCTCGGCGTTTCCGGAGTACACTGGGTGGGGGGCGAGCCCGTTGCCGAGGGCCCGGAGCCCGGACGGTCGTCGCTCAAGGTTACAGACGAGAGTGCGTCCCAGGCTGTTGCCGCCCGGTACTCGGTTGCTATTCCGGTTCGTGCCGGGTCACGGTGTCAGGTGGCATGGCGAGCCAGGAGCGAGGGAGGAAAGCCCTACCTCGTGAGTCTCGGACAGCTCGCTGCCAATGGCAAGTGGATCAGCGGCCATAACATCGACCTGAATCGGGAGGGGAGCGCGGAGTGGCGGGTTGAGAGCGCCGACATCTCGGCTGAGATTACGCCCGACACACGATCGCTCAACCTGGCGCTCTATGGCGCGCCCTACTCGGACGCAGGTGGTCAGCTTGGAACGGCGTGGTACACGGACCTCTCGGTCCGAGTGGATGGCGGGCCGAACCTGATCACGAACGGTGATTTTGTGGTCTCGGAGGAGCCCCACGTTGAGGTCGACTGGAAGCGGTTCGATCAGGAGGCCCACCGCTATCTGGATAAAGGGTTCAGCAGTTATATGCTCGCTCTACCCGGGCTGGGTGGTGGGCGGTCTCCAGCATACAGCAAGGGCGAAATACTCGGTTACCAGGAGGGTACACCCTCCTACGACCGGCTGATGCGCGAATTTGGCGAGCAGCTCCAGAACCATCTCGCATCCAACGGTTGGCTGAGCAGAGCCTACGTCTACTGGTATGATGAGCCGGAGATCGGTGACTACCCCTTCGTAAACCGCGGAATGGCCACGCTGCACCGATACTTCCCGCGGCTGAAGCGAATGCTCACCGAGCAGGTGGAGCCATCGCTCATCGGGGGCGTGGATCTCTGGTGCCCGATAACGCCCAACTATACCGCCGGCCCTTCGCATGCGCGCCAGAAGCAGGGCGAGGAGGTCTGGTGGTACGTCTGCACAGGGCCGAAGGAGCCGTACTGCACGCTCTTCATCGACCATCCAGCCATCGATCTTCGAATGTGGATGTGGCAGACCTGGAAGTACGGGGTGGAGGGTATTCTGATCTGGGAAACGGCCTGGTGGACGAGCGATGCCCAGTTCAAGGACCAGCCTCAGGACTGCTGGGCAGACCCGATGAGCTATACGTCTGAAGGAAGCGGCGAATGGGGAAATGGCGACGGGCGAATGCTCTACCCGCCGCGGCCAGGATCGATGGGGCCGGTGATTGCCGCGCCGATCGATTCTATGCGCTGGGAAATTCTCGGTGAGGGCGTTGTCGACTGGGAGTATTTCCGAATCCTTTCGGCCCGCGTTGCGGCAGATAGAGTTCCGGCCCACGCAGCCGCGCGCGAGCGCGGGAAGCGCTTGCTGACCATTCCCACCTCGATCTGTACCGATATGACGCACTTTACGGAGGACGCAGAGCACCTGGTTCGCTATCGCAACGAGGTCGCCAACGCCATCGAAGCGCTGCCTTCCGTGCCCGGCGAAACCGCCGGGGACCACTAACCGCAGGAGATGCTATGAGCCACTTAAGCGCAATCGGTTTCCGGATGGGTCCGGCCGAATTTGAAGCGCTTCTTGTACAGACCGCGCCCCAGGGCGAGATGGTCGCCGCTATATCGGGCACCTATATTCGCGTTGGCGCAAGCTCCGGCGTCCAGCTCTGGGTCCAGGCCGACACCGAAGGCAGGGTCGTCGGCTGCAACCCGCATTTTGCGGGCGTCGGGCGAATGCGCATGGGAGTCTCTCGCCTTGTTCGCAATCCGGATCGGCCCCTGGATGGCGCGATCTTCGGCTGGGCAGAGCCAGAGCCAGGGGACCCCGAGCAGGGGCTCTACCGGTTTGCCGTGGATTCGCCCGAGCTCGGGTCGGTCGAGCGGCGCTTGAGTGCACCCGCCGAA
>JBBRJW010000111.1:0-7286 GCA_038218705.1 Chthonomonadales bacterium
CCGCAGCAGAGCTCAACACCGCCCCTTCTGCGGGCAGTTGCGAGAAGTTATCGTCTGCGAGAGCGCCACCCGTTACTGAGAGGCGAAAGTGGAGCGCGCGGTGATCCATGCGCATCCGCGGCAGGGGCGGGCCTATCCACACATTTAGGAGGGCCGCTGTGATGCCAGGGGCCCGCGAGATGGCGTCGCCAATGCCCTTGAGCTCGTAAGGCCGCGGGAGGACCCGTGCGCGTCGGGGCAACTCCACGACGAATCGCATCGGCTGCGACGCCGGTTCCCTGGGGCCGGGACGGCGAGGCATCCAGCGGAGCGTGCAGATAAGGCGACGTGCGGAGCGGTCGACGCCAGGGCAGTAGACGCCGAGCTTATGCCCCTGCGTGTCGAGGAAGCCGTGGTAGCCCTGTCCCAGGTCGTCGATGAAGGCGGTGGCCCCGACACGGTGGCACTCTAGGTCGGACCATGGGAGATAGGAGCGATAATCGAACCATAGCTCGACCGGAGCGGCATCCGAGCCGAAAGGGGGCCGAAGGTAGGTGTAGTCGCCAAGAATGTGGATACCGTGGTCATTCAGCGCGCGCTGGATGGGCGCGCCCTGCTCGAAGACCTGATTGGGGCCATAGGTTACGCCGAGCAGCCAGACAGTGGCCACGGCGGGATCTGTCTGCTCCTGCAGGCGGGCCCTCGTCGCCTCCCGAACTCGCCATGCGCCGAACAGGGCAGCGCATACCGCGAGAGCGCCAGTGAGGGCGGCAGCGAGCGAGCGCACCGCTCTCATACCGCACCGCGCTCTACGCAGATCCGGGCTCTCACCGAAGGCCCATCGCCGCGTTCACCAGGCGGAGCGTCTCCGCGGCCACCTCTCGGGCGCGATCGGCCCCCCGGTGGAGGATGCGCTCCAGCTCAGCCGGGTCCGCGAGCAGCTCCGCGCGCTTGCGGCGCATCGGCTCCAGGCTCGCGTTGAGAATCTCGGTGAGCTCGTTCTTGTTCTGCATGCAGCCCCGCTCACCGGCCCGGTCCTCTTCCCAGGACTTTGAGTAACCCTCCGGGTCGAACACGCGGCGAAGTTGGCACACCACGCAGCTCTCTGGTACTCCGGGGTCGTTCTTTCGGAGCTTCGTTGGCGTGGTGAACGCGTTCTTGATCTTTGCAGCAACCTCGTCCGAGCTGTCGGCGAGATAGATGGCGTTGCCATACGACTTGCTCATCTTACGGCCGTCTAGGCCCGGTACGGCGGCAGCCTCTGCGTTGATGACTGTCTGAGGCTCCGGGAATACATTGCCGTAGAGGCGATTGAACCGGCGAGCAATCTCCCTGCTAATCTCGAGGTGTGCAGCCTGATCGCGGCCGACCGGGACCGCATGCGCCCGGTAGACCAGGATATCGGCTGTTTGAAGGCAGGGGTAGCCGAGCAGGCCGTAGGAGATCGACTCGTCTCCGCCCCCACGCTCAGCCATCAGGTCGCGCTTCTCCTTGAACGTCGGTACGCGCTCCAGCCACCCGATCGGGGTGATCATGGAGAGAAGCAGGTGCAGCTCGGCGTGCTCCTTGACATGGCTCTGGATGAAGATGGCACAGCGATCGGGGTCGAGGCCCGCTGCAATGTAATCTGCTGCCACTTCGCGGCATGCAGGAGCTATTTTGCTCGACTCCTCGTAGCGCGTCGTGAGGGCGTGCCAGTCCGCGATGAAGCAGAACATCTGGTATTCGTGCTGAAGCTTTACCCAGGAACGCAGCGCGCCCTCGAAGTTGCCCAGATGGAGCGCGCCGGTTCCCGTCGGCTGCATGCCGCTCAGGAGGCGCTTCAGCTCGGTCGGTGGTGCGGACTGCGTGGTCACGATAGATTGCCTTTCATGGTGGGACTACTGTCGAGGTGGAAGGCCCAGAAGCAGCGACATAGAGTGTTGAACGGCGGGCCCGATGACTTTTGACAGAACACCGCCCCCGGAGAGGATCGCGATCATGAGAATCAGCGGTCCCCACTGAACCATGAAAGCGTAGAATCGCTCGCCGGAATCGGGCGGGAGCAGCCGCCGCACAATGTGGCTCCCATCGAGCGGGAAGATCGGCAGCAGGTTGAAGAACATCAGACTCAAGTTGATAAGGACGAAGCTTAAGGCAAACTGAATTTGAAGGACAGAGAGCAGTGGTGCCTGCGGACGCGCAATGTACCCAATTCGCAGAATCAGCGCAAACAGAATCGCCAGCAGAAGATTCATCAATGGACCACAGGCCGTGACGATAATATCGGCTGTCCGCTCGTTGCGGAAGTTGCGGTAGTTCACCTGCACGGGCTTCCCCCAGCCGATACCGTATCCCACAAGCGAGCTAATGACCATCATGACTCCGCCCACGATTTCAAAGTGGTCCCAGGGAATAAGAGAGATCCGACCCTGTCGCCGCGGCGTATCGTCCCCCAGTCTATCTGCGGAGATGGCATGCCCGAACTCGTGCAGCGTGATGCTCACCACCAGCACAATGAGAGTGATGACAAAGGATTGGAGGTCGAAGTTGCCCAAGATGCACCTGCCCCTTGGCCGGCTCGTACCGGCGCTTGACGGACTCTACCGGGTTGCGGCGCAGCCCTGAAGCCGCGCCGGGATGCGCTCGCGTCGAACCAGGTCCTCCAGCGTCTCGCGCTCCACCACTAACTCAGGCTGGCCGTCCGCTGCGAAGACAACAGCGGGGCGGAGGAACCGATTGTAGTTGCTCGCCATGGCATGGTTGTATGCGCCCGTTGTCTGGACGGCAAGAATATCGCCGGGTTCTGGACTGGCTATCTTAGCGTCCCAAATCAGGATGTCGGTCTCGCAGTGCTTTCCCGCGATGGTGACGACACTCTCTGCCGGCTCGCTCGCCCTGTTTGCGATCATGCATTCGTAGACGGCTTCGTAGAGCTGCGGTCGCGGATTGTCGGACATTCCGCCATCGATGGAGACATAGGTCCTCCGCCCACCGCCTTCGTCGACCGGCACTGTCTTCATGGCCCCGATCGAGTAGAGCGTGACGCCGGCCTCGCCAACCAGAGAGCGGCCGGGCTCCTGCATCAGCGTGGGGTAGGGCACTCCTGCGCGGTCGAGACCGGCGCGGAGCGGACCAACGATACGCTGGGCAAACTCGGCGTAGGTTGGCGGGTTATGCAAGGAGAGGTAGCGGACGCCCAGGCCGCCACCAATATTGAGCGCCTCCACGGTTGCTCCCGTTTCGGCCTGGATCGTCGTCATCAGACGAACCATGATCTCAACCGCCTGCTCGTGGGTCTCGCTGTCCAGGAGCTGCGAGCCGACATGGCAATGAATACCCTTGAATCGGAGGCCGGGGGTTGCGAGCACGCGCTTCACAGCGGCGAGGGCGGAGCCGTCCGCTATATTGAAGCCGAACTTTGTGTCGGCCTGCCCGGTTCTGATCAGTCGATGGGTGTGCGGGTCGACTCCAGGTGCTGCGCGCACAAGAGCTTCCATCTCGGCCCCGCGCTCCCGAAGGATCTGCGCGATCAGATCGAGCTCGTAGAAATTGTCGATGACGATATGACCGATGCGGCTCTCAACGGCGTATTCCAGCTCTCCACGTGATTTGTTGTTGCCGTGAAGGGCGAGGCGGCTGGCAGGGAAGTCGGCCTGCAGGGCAACGTAGAGCTCGCCGAGGGAGGCGACGTCCATACTGAGACCCTCTTGCGCCACGAGTCGGGCCATGGCCGTGGTGAGGAACGCCTTACTTGCGTAGAAGATCTCATTCGAAGGATAGAGGGCTTCAAAGGCCGCGAGGTAACTGCGGCAGTTGGCGCGGATAGCAGCCTCATCGACCACGTAGAGCGGTGTTCCAAACTCCGCGGCGAGACGCGTCGTATCGCATCCACCGATCTCGAGATGACCCTCTGAAGTGATCTTCTGTGTCCCTAGCAGCATCGTTCCTTGCAGTCCCTTTCGCTCGCGCACAAAAGCGGCCCTCCAGAGGAGGGCCGCCGCACCGATTATCTCGCGCTGCCAAGCGCGGGGCCGGCGGGCGCTTTATCACCCGTAAATCTCTGGTAGTGTAACCATAAAGGCGCTCGAAAGTCAAGGCACGGATCGCCGGAATACGTGGTCATGCGTCCATCTATCCCGGGCAGAGCGGCCGCGCGGTCAACCGTCCGATGAGGTAGACTGATGGGGTTACTGCCACCTTACCGTACCTCAGGAGATATTGAGACCGTGATTGAACGCGCCAGCCGTTTGGATTCTATCCCGCCCTACCTGTTCGGCGAAATCGCCGCGCTGAAGCGGAAGGCGTTCGCCGAGGGGCGCGACCTGGTCGACCTCGGAATCGGAGATCCTGATCAGCCGACTCCGAGCTCGATCATCGATGCCCTTGCAGAGGCAGCCCACAACCCGGAGACTCATCGCTACGACGAGACGAATGCGGGCTGGACGCCTTTCCTGGAGGCTGTTTCAACCTGGTTTAAGAAGCGATTCGACATCGATATTGACCCGGTCACGGAGGCGATGCTGCTCATCGGCAGTAAAGAGGGGCTTTCGCACCTGGCGTGGGCATATATCAACCCCGGCGACCTCTCGCTGGTTCCGGACCCTGGCTACACTGTTTACAAAGTCAATACGCTCATGGCTGGTGGCGAGACGTATGTAATGCCGCTGCTGGCGCAAAACGGATACCTGCCAGATTTCACCGCGATTCCAACTGAGATCGCGAAGCGGGCGAAGCTGCTCTGGCTTAACTATCCGAACAACCCGACGGGTGCAATCGCGCCGTTTAGTTTCTACGAAGAGGCCGTTCGCTTCGCACGCACCTATGACCTGCTGCTCGTGAACGACGCCGCGTACTCCGAAGTCTACTACGACGACTATCGGCCGCCGTCGGTGCTGCAGGTGCCCGGCGCAAAGGATGTTGCGCTGGAGCTCCACTCTCTCTCCAAGTCGTTTAATATGACTGGCTGGCGCATCGGGTTCGCAGTTGGCAATTCCGAGGCCGTAGCGACTCTCAACAAGCTGAAATCGAATCTCGACAGCAAGCAGTTCCCCGCGATATCGCTGGCTGCTGCGCACGCCCTGCTGCATGGCGACAACCATGCCACGCTCGACCTCTATCGGCGACGGCGAGACATACTCTGCGACGGTCTGAACGCGCTCGGATGGGAGCTCGAGAAGCCAAAGGCGACACTCTATGTCTGGGCCCGCGTGCCAGCCGGCCATACGTCGATGTCGTTTGCCAGGCTGCTGCTCGAGGAAGCGGGAGTACTGGTGATACCGGGCGTTGGCTACGGTGAGTACGGCGAAGGATACGTCCGGATGTCACTTACGGTAATGGGGGATCGCAACGGCGAGCGGCTGCAGGAGGCTGTGGACCGAATCGCGAAGCACATAAAACTGTAGCCGGGATAACCTGCCTGACGTCCCCCGATTCGGCGCGGCGCGCAGAATCGGGGGACGTCTTGCTCTGACTAGACTCTGCGCCTGATCCCTGTCCAGATAATATCCGCCAGGGAGTGGGCAGTGCCTGCCAGAACGAAGCCGAGAAAGAGGGCGCCGGCCCATTGGGGGTGGACCTGGGCAAAGCCAAAGAGGGAGTGCCAGTCGCGGCGAATCTCACGATCAGGGTCGGTGCTCATGCCAATGCGGTGAGCGGCTGTCAGCACGATCCATGCCAGGAGGCTGATGGAAGCGCCCAGGTAGAGGGCACGAATCAGGCCGCCGAGAAACAGGCCATGCGAGACGCGCGAGCGATGCGGCACCAACATTCGGTAGGGCCACCAGAGGATTCTCAGCGGGCCCCAGCGCCGATACTCGCGCGAGTCGAGGTCGAGGTCCCCGGCGCAGGCGAACCCTGCGGCGACGAAGGCGACTGTGAAGAGAGCGGCCGCGGTAAAGTCCGGGCTTGCCGCGCGCTGCGCATAGAGGCCGTCAGCTGCCACCGCAGTAACAACGGTTATGATGTCGTGGGTTTTGCCGTCCGGCATAAATTGCTCACTCGCTCCCGTGGTATAGTAGACTATTGTACCAGTCTTGCTGGCTGGCGGTCAACCCGGGCCTCTCCAGGAGGTGTTCGGCTCGTGGTATAATTGATAACAACTAGAGGGAATTATCGGGCCTGCCCGGCCCATGGATATTTGAAAGGCGGCAGCGCAGCGCCATGCTCACCCCAGACCGTGAACGGTTTCGTTCCCTCGCTCAGCCCGGGTCTCTCATTCCCATTTACCGTGAGATTCTTGCAGATCGTCTCACTCCTGTTTCGGCATACGAGAAGCTCATTGCCGCCGACTCGCGAGGAGGAACCAACGGTTACTCGTTCCTGCTTGAGAGCGTTGAAAAGGGCGAGCGAATCGGGCGGTTCTCGTTTCTCGGGGCGAATCCCTCGCTTGTTTACCGGCGTAAGGGAGCGAAAGCGACCGTTCTGGAAGCCGGGGTGGAGCGTACGCTTCCCTTCTGTCCTGAAGAGGACCCGCTCAACCAGCTTCAGCGCCTCCTCGAACGTCATCGTTATGTTGCGGATCCGGATCTTCCACGGTTCTGTGGCGGCGCAGTTGGCTTTTTTGGCTACGACGCGGTGAGGTTTTTCGAAGAGCTGCCTGACCAGAACCCTGACGACCTGGATGTGGACGATGCGTGCTTCCTCTTTACCGATACCCTGATCATCTTTGATCATGTTCGCCACCGCCTGAAGGTGGTCTGTAACGTTGCCGTAGGCAATGACGTCGATGCCGACTATGCCGAGGCCGGCTGCAGAATTGACGCCATCGTGGAGATGCTCCGCGCCCCTGTTGCGCTTCCCCCGGTCGAGCATAACCCGGGCGCTGCTGTTACCGTAGAGTCGCTCTTCCCTCGCGTGGATTATGAGGCCGCGGTGGAGCGCTGTCGAGAGTATATACTCGCCGGGGATGCATTCCAGATTGTGCTCTCTCAACGGTTCAAAGTCGGTTTCACGGCTCCGCCGTTCGACCTCTATCGTGCGCTGCGCTCGGTGAATCCCTCACCATACATGTACTACATTTCGCTGGGCGAGCGGAAGTTGGTTGGCACTTCGCCAGAAATCCTTGCCTCCGTGGAGGGTAACGTTGCGCGGCTGCGGCCAATCGCAGGCACTCGCCCTCGCGGCGTGACGCCCGAGGAGGATGCTCGCCTGGAAGCGGACCTGCTGCAGGACGCCAAGGAGCGGGCCGAGCACATTATGCTCGTCGACCTGAGCCGGAACGATCTGGGGCGGGTTTGCGATTACGGTAGTGTTACCGTTAACGAATTGATGAGTATCGAGCGATACTCTCATGTGATGCACATCGTTTCGGATGTTACGGGAAACTT
>JBBRJW010000112.1:0-7274 GCA_038218705.1 Chthonomonadales bacterium
TCGCATTCAAACTGACCGCCGTGGTGAACGACCGATTTACCGAGGTTATGCACCTCCCAAGTCTCGATCTCAGCCTCCTGTTCCGTACATCCCGTGGCTTTGCAAAGTATGCCCACCACCTGATTCCACGTGTTCTTATCGTTGTCGTAGACGATGACGATATATCCGCTCGCCCCGCTAGTCTCCGCGCGACCTGGCTCCAGATCTGGCCTGACTCCGGGCGCACTCATTGCCGCCCACACACCCCGTGCCCGGCGTATGGCTCGATACCCCACACCCATTTGAATGCTCCTGCTCTCCTGGATTCCTGCCGTGGCAGATGTCTCAGAGAAGATGTATATGCGAGCCAGTCGCGTCCTTTGAGACTTCAATACGCTGAGAAAACGCGTCCTTGAGCTCGTCGACATGAGTAATAACCAGAATCTTGCGGAACTCGCCCTTGATGGAATCGATCACTTCCACCAGCTTCTCACGCCCCTTGCCGTCCTGCGTCCCGAAGCCCTCGTCCAGGATCAGCGTCTGGAGCTGTGCGCCGGCCCGGCGCGCCAGCAGGCGCGAGAGTGCGAGGCGGATGGCGAAATTGAGGCGGAAGCCTTCTCCCCCACTGAAGAGCTCGTAGGCGCGGGTACCGGATTGGTCCAGAACGCGAATGTCGAGCGTTTCGATCTCGTGCCCGCCGGCCCTGGCGCTGCGGGTGGTCTCAAATCGGACCTGCATCGCGCTGTCCGTCATACGGGCGAGCAGCGCGTTCGCGGTCTCCTCGAGCTCTGGAATAACGTTCTCTATGATGTAAGCCTGAATGCCCTTCTTGCCGAACGCAGCCGTTAGCTGCTGGTAGAGCGCGCGCTCGCGGTCGACCTCGCGGTGGCGGACGGCCCGCTCTTTCCGATCGGCGGCAGCCCGGTCGCAGGCGTCGATGTCATGCTGAAGCGTCGCTTCCCGCTTCAGAAGGAAGCCTGCCTCAGCACGGGCTCTCGCCAGCTCCTGGTCCGCCGCCTCGCTCGCGCGGCGGACCTCGTCAGAGCCCGCCAGCTCGGCGCTCAGCGCCGCCACGCGCTCCCGCTCCGCAGCCAGTTCAGACCGCCGAACTTCCAGGCCACGTTCCGCCTCCTCGAGCGAAGCACGCTCGCCCGTCTGGTTCCGCTCAGCGTCCTGCAGTTGAACGTATCGCTTCTCCGTGCCAGCTAGCCGCGTCGCCGTGGCACGCGCCTCCTCGTACCGCGGCTTCACCAGTAAGAGTCTGTCGAGATCTCCTTGTAGGCGCTTACATCGAGCACGCGTGGGCTGGGCAAACTCTTCCGCCTCGATCTGGCGCGCCTGCTCTGCTGTGGACCTAGCGAGCGTCTGCACATCCACACCCGCCTCACGCAAGCCAGCGGCCTGCGCCATCAGCGCGGTGACGCGACTGCGGCTCGCCGCGAGCTCCTTGCTCCGCAGCGCGCATGCGTTCACCGCTGTTTGTGCACCATCGACCGCCTGCTTCCGATCGCGGCCCTCGCTCTGGAGCAGCTTCAACTGTTCTGCCAGCGCGTCGCGTTTCTCCTGCTGACGGGCGAGCACGGCTGACTGCCGCTCGCCGCTCAGATCGCTCTCGCAAATCGGGCAGGCAGCGCGCGGCAGCCCCAGCACCTCCAACACCTCATCCAGTTCAGCCTGAGTCCGCTTCAGGCTCTCGTTTTGAGCCCGGAGCTCGCTAAAGGCATCACGCGCCGTCGCAAGCTTCTGTTCTGCCTCCTGCAGAGCACAACCTGCGGCGTGTTCGTCCCTGAGCTCCGCTTCGAGCTGCCCGATCTGGCGCTCGACCGCCCCCAGCTCCGCAGCCCGGCGCTCGACTGCATCAAGCAAGAGCGCATGGCTCTTCTGTTCCGCCTGGAGCTTAACGCCCTCCATCTCGATGGCGGCCTTGGCTATTTCCAGTTCGCGAGCGGTCCGGTTGAGAGCCTCGATTTCAGGCTCGAGCTGGTTGCGGTCGTCGTGAGCTTTACGCCACTTCGAATAGTCTTCGAGGATAACGCTGCCCTGGCGGAGAGTCTCGTCGATCTGCGCCATTCGCGCAAGCCGGGCCGTGAGATCCCGAGATCTCGACGCAATGTCGGCGTCGATCCGTGCGACGGCCTGCCGACCCTCCTCAGCCCTCGCCGCAGCTTCCTCCAGCCGCCTCCGGGCATCCCGGCGCGACTGGGCCTCCTGTTCCAGCGGCGTGATCCGCGCCTCCTGCTCGGCCACGAGCAGCTTCACTGCGTCGCGCTCCTCCACGAGCCCTGGCCGGCGCGCAATCGCCGCGTCGAGCAGAGCCACCTCTCGCGCCAGCTCCTCGGCCTGCTCCCGGTGAGCGCGCCAGATCTCCCGGGCGCGGGCCTCCAGGCGGTCGTACCGCTCCAGGCCGAGAATCTCGCTGAGGATCGCTTTCCGTTTTGCAGGGGTCTGGCGCGTGAACTCATCGGCCCGGCCCTGCTGGAGATACGCCGAGTTCAGAAACGTCTCATACTCCATGCTGAGGAGGCTCGCGATCAGCCGCCCGGTTTCGCGCTGGCTGCCGCCCGCCACGGACTGGTAGTTGCCCTCGGCATCACGCTGAGCAAACTGCCAATCGCCTCCCGCGGCGCGCCCTCGCTTCTTGCGCCGAACCACCCGGTAGAGCTCGCTCTCCAGCTGGAATTCGAATGTAACCTCAACCTCGTCTGCGCCGCTCCGTATCAGGTCTTCATCGGTGACACCGGCCACCGCGGAGACCCGCGTTTTGCCCCAGAGCGCCCATGTCATTGCATCGAGCAGTGCAGACTTGCCGTTCCCGTTATCGCCGGCCAGGCATGCAACATGGAGATCCTGGAAGAGGAGTGTTTCGCCCTGCGGGCCGTAGCTCATGAAGTTCTTGAGGGTGAGTCGAATTGGAATCATAGTTTCGAATCAGGCGATCTCCGCCTCGATCTCTACAAAGAGCGGCTCCGCGGCTGCCAGCAGCCGATCCTTGAGCGGCAGAAGCTGCTCACGAGTATCGATGAACATGCTGAGCGCTTCGCGCGGGCTCTTCGATTCGTCCAGCAGCTCATGGCGGGCCGTTGTGTCGCGCTGCACGCGCGCGCTCAGGGAGACGGTCAGGAAAGCAGGAGCGAGCGCCTCGCGAATCTCCACGGTGCGCACGAGGCCCTGCCTCGCTCGACTGATATCGTAGGTGAGCCGAACGAGCGAATCGCGCAGCGGGTGGCGCTTTACCTCCGCAATGATCGCTGCCGTCGGATCGTCGCAATCGGCGTCAACCACAATATCCAGCATCCTACGGCCACCGCTCACCTCCACAAACCTGTACTCCGCCCCACCTTTGCGGATATCAGCGATCACAAACCCCTTCGGCTCGTCCTTCTCGCCGAAATCGATGCGGTCCGAGCTCCCGCAGTAGACCACATGCGGCTGCCCGGCTGGATTCAGATCCTGCTGGCGGTGGATATGACCAAGCGCCACATAGTCGAATGCCGGATCTGTCAGCGCGTCGAGCGGCACCTGCGGCTCGGTGAGGCTAAAGTACCCCTGCTGCCATGCAGAGAGACGCGCGCCCCGTGCCCAGAAATGCCCGAGCAGCACCGTGGGAGTCTGGTCGTCCAGCGCGCGTACCTCGTCCGCCAGCGCGCCGATCGTCTCCACATAGTGCGCCTCGAGCAGCAAGCGCCCCTCCTCCAGAGTTTTGCCCTGGAACTGGTCGCGGGCCATGGAGATGCCCTTCAGCAGGTAGGGAACCGGTGCGATGCGAAGGGGACCGGAGCGCGTATCCAGCGTCAGCAGCTCCGAGTGGGAGACGACATGAACATTCGTGACGCCGAGAGTGCGGTAGATCTCGACAGCATGCGCGCGCCCGCGGATGGCGGGCATGTCGTGATTGCCAGCAAGCAGGACAACCGGGATCCCCTGCTCCGTAAGGCGACGGATACAGGAGGCAAACTCGCGCTGATCAGTCTGGCGGGGATCGCGGTTCTTGTAGGCATCACCTGCGAAGAGCGCAACGTCGACGCCGGCATCGAGGGCACTGTCGACCGCCTCATTGAGGGAGCGGCGAAAGTCCTGCAGACGGGTGTTCAGACCTGTCGACGGATCGAGGCGACCGTATAGCTCAACGCCGAAATGCGTGTCCGCAAAGTGCATCGCGCGCACCGTCTGCGCCATGGATTGCCCTCTCCGCTGTCTTGCCCTGCGCGAATGAGTATAGCAGAGCCCTCGACCGAAAGCAACTGAGAGCGGGCTGGCCGGAGCTCAGCGGGCCGGCTCGAACTCGTAGGCGTGCGGAGCCCTGATGTAGTCGATCTCGCCCTCAACGAATCGCGCGCATGTCCGGAGGCGCGGATGCTCGAAGAACGCCTCCGTTCCGGCCGGGAACCGCAGAGGCGATCCTGTCTCCAGCCAGGGCACATTGTGAATCATTGCGATCATCGGCCGTGGGTTGGCGGTCCGGTTCGGCATCCCCGCATGCCAGAGCCTGATGTCGCGTATGAGAACGCTGCCTCTGCGGATGTGCGGCTGAATCGGCGGACATTCGGAGCGGCGGCGATCCAGAACTCCGGCCGCGATCTTGATGTCCCGGCCCGATGTGACGGTGATATCAAGATGCGTGCCGGGCCAGATCTCCGTGCTGCCGTTCTCCGGCGACACATCGACCGTTGGAATGTTGACCACAAGATTTGTGGGCGGGTGCGCCACCGCAAGTCGCGGCCAGAGGTGCCCCCGATCGGCATGGACTGGCTGCCGGTGCTCGCCGGGAAGGGCCGTATTCCCGCTATAGAAGGTGTTCTTGACCCCGCTGCCAAGAAGCGCCGCGGTCACGTCGATCACCAGCTCGTTCAGAAGGATGTCGGCAAAGAGGTAGGGGTGGAATGGTGGCGGATCCTGCTGAATGTTGCCTGGGTTCCAGTTGTACGGCGCATCGGGCCGTGCCTGGAGCCGACTGAGGTCATCCAGCAACCGTTCATGAAGCACGTCCAGGTGACTCAAGTTGGCCGCGTTTCCAAGCACTACAAATCCGTCGCTCTCAATGGCGCACACCGCCGCCGCCAGGTGCGCCGCCGACAGCGAACCGCCGCTCTTCTCCGCCTCCGAAACCTCGATGGTAACCATGCGCCACGGTCCTCCTGCGAAGTGAATTCCCATGGGCTATTCTACCCGCCGCTGGAGCAGTGATGAGAGCTGGCGGGCACGCCCGGCCTTCCGATCACGGCAGGAGATGCTCTCCCCTGCAGCGAACCTTTGGCGGACACTGCTGCGTGAACGAAGGAGAACCCCATGAATCGAGTCAACCGTAAAATTGCGGTGGCCGCCTGCATTGCCGCGTCTCTGGGTGGCGCACGGGGCGCTTCGGCGCAGGCAGATGACTCAGCACAGAAGCTGAGCGAGATCTTTACAGGCGGATCTCGTAGCTTTACGCTCACGTATCGCGCCATCGAAACGCAGGGAAGCTGGCGCAGGTTCCGCATCAGCGCCTCGGATTCGGCTCAATCCGGAGGTGGAGGGCTGTTGGGAAGTATGATGGGCGGGCTGCTAGATGCAGTTACCGGGCCAGGAGGCAGCGGCACATCGGGGCCAGGGCCCGGGGTCTACTTCACGCATGGAGAGGTTCTGAAGCTCGGAGGCGACCTCTTCATCGTTGCTTACCAGCCTACACCCGCGCTCTCCCCGTCTCTCTCCATCCTCGCCATGGCGAGCAGCACTCCTCCTGTTCCGAAGGCGATCACTCCCGACGCCGAGCTCTCGCTCTGTCTGGTGAACGTTCGAACAGCCGGGCATATTCTCGACATTCGACCCTTTAGCCTCAAAGCGGAAATCGCGGCGAGCGAGTCCACGGTTAAGGCCGTCGAGGAGGCCAACAAGAAGAAGGCGGACGCCTCGGGCAGTGGCTCCACCGCGCCGGAGCTCAAGCCGGAGCCGCCTGCAGACGCGCCAACCCCGGCGCCAACTCCTCCCGCGAAGAAGCCGAAGTCGAAGAAATAGAGGGTCGTCCCGCAGAAGGGGCTTGAGGATCGCCAGCTCTGGCGCAATATCAGCAACCATTTGCGAGCGGCGGTGTCTAAGCCGCTATCGCGCAAACGAATGCTCACCTGGAGGATCTGGTCTCGATGAAGCGAACTCCCACGCTCGTGCTGGTGCTTGGAGGCTGCCTCGCGGCAAACCTGGCGCTGGCCGAAACACCTGAAGAGCAGATTGCTGCGGCTTCAGCGCTATACGATGCGCGAAAGTATTCCGAAGCCGCTCAGAAGCTCGATCTCTTTCTCGCTACAAATCCGAAGCACCCGAGGGCGGGCGCAGCGGCGTTTGTGCTTGGCAAATGCCGGGAAGAGCTGAAGGAGTACGCGCTGGCGGTTCCGGCATTTGAGAAGGCGGTCGCAAGCAGAGACGCTTCCGTCAGCAATATGGCTCAATTGGGTCTGGGCGAGGCGGCAATTCGGGCGAAGCAGTATGAGAAAGCCGCTTCTGCCCTGCAGGTGGCAGTAAAAGCGCCGCTGAAGCCCGACCAGGCCTCGTTCGCCTGGCTCTGGCTTGGCCAATCCAACCTGCAGCTCAAGCGGTATGGCCCGGCGGACGAGGCCTACACACACTTCATCAACAGCTATGGCAGCAGCGACATGCTCGATAGCGCCCTCTACGGCGCGGCCATGGCCGAGGTTCGCCAGAACCGGCTCGATCCTGCACGCGAGCACCTGCGATCTCTGATCAACCGATTCGGCCGCAGCCCCGACCGCCCGGCCGCGCTGCTCACACTTGCCCAGATCGACCTTGAGGCAAAGCGGTATGGCGAAGCCCGGTCCGGCTTTGAACAGTATATGAACGACCCGGCCGGACGCGCGAACCGTGAGGGCCGGAGCGCGGCTCAGGACGGCCTGATACAGGCCCTTCTTGCTCTCAAGGATGACAACGCGGCCGCGGAGCGCCTGCAGGATGTCGCCAACAATCTCCCATCCGCCGACCCGCAAAAGTACAGGGCGGCTCTGGAGCTCGGCAACGCGCGATATCGGATGAAGCAGTTCGATCGCGCTTACGATGCTTTCGTGATCGCACAGCGTTCTCCCGAGCCGGAAGTGGGCGCACAGGGCGCTTACTGGGCAGGCAACGCCGCCATCGCGCAGAATCATCCCTCTGAGGCGATTACTCAGTTTACAGGCTTCGTGAGCAAGTACCCCAAAGACAGCCGGGCTGCGAAAGGCTACCTCTTCCTGGCGGATCAGTACACCGCCGCGAAGCAGCCGGAGAAGTCGCTGGCGATGTATCGGGCCTTGCTCGCAAAGTACCCCACCGCT
>JBBRJW010000113.1:0-7258 GCA_038218705.1 Chthonomonadales bacterium
GTGAACCCCTTGCCACCCTCGAACCCGACGAGGCCAGCGTAGACTACCCATACGTTGTGCTCATCCGCAATGCCTGGCAGCAGCACGTTCCAGCGTGCGACATTGCCGGCATGCTGGCCGGTGAACTCCCTCCCTGGAGACGCGCTGATTATATAGATGACGTGTGCCCCGCGCAGTGCAGCCAGGGTCGCGCTGACTGAATGCCATGCATCCTCACAGATTAGAATGGCCGCCCGACCAAAGCGCGTGTCGAACGCGCCAATCTGTCGGCCTCGCGCCACAAACCGCTTCTCGTCAAACACGCCGTACGTGGGGAGAAAGAACTTGCGGTGAACGTGGTGGATTCCGACAGCCGCCTCCGGGTGCCCCTCGGTCGCAAGGGTCGCATAGATCCCGCTATTGTAGTACTTGCCGTCGCCTAGCTCATAGAAGCCGAGACAGATATCGATCATGGCCTGCGGCGTGGCAGTGCGCTCCCGATAGAGGGCGAGCAGGTCAGCAAAGAGCTGCTGCGGTGTCCTCGCCGCCTCGCGAACTCCGCCTTCCAGAAAGTAGCCGGATAGCACGGTCTCAGGAAGCACGAGCACATCCGCGCCCTCGCCGGCGTCCAACTGTGCAAAAATATCGCCGACCCGACGCAAGTTGGACGCATAATCACCCTTGCGCGGCTTTATCTGAGCGGCCGCGACCCGAATCTCCACAGAGTAAGCCCCTCCTGCCGGATTCGCCCGTCTTATGGACGGCCGGCGAACATTCGCTGGCGAGAGTTTACCTGAAAGGCCCGCTGTGCTATACTCGGTGGACGCCGTGCCCACGCAGGGCCCCCGCGCCTTCAGGCCATGCCCAGTCCTTTCATCACACCACCGATACCCTCATATTCTACGCTCGGAGCGTCCCTGGTGCTGCTCGCCGCAGCTCTTGCCGCAGGCTGCCGCCATGGCGCGCAGCGTCGCGCCGACGCTCCCCCTCCTGCGCCGGGCTCCGCCCAGAGATTTGCCGACCGTTCGCCGCGCTGGTCGCATGATGGCCTCCACATTGCGTTCCTCCGCGAAACGTCCGACCACAGGATTCAGCTGATGGCCTGTGACGCGCGCCTTACAAACTGCGAGCCCCTGCTGGAGCCCGAGGTCGTCTCCCCAGACCGCGGCCTCCAGTCGAGCACCGCGTCGTACGCCTCGCCGGACGCACCCGCATGGTCGCCGGACGACCGTCGGATTGCCCTGGAGCGCGTGGAGTGGTTTACATTCGACGATGGATCGAGGTTTCCAGGCACCGGCATCTGGAGCGCCGACCTGCGCACCGGCCGGGTGCAGCCAGTCGCCATCCACAGCCGCCGCTATACGAGCCTCTTCTACTACTACCACAATCCCTGCTGGTCGCCGGACGGGCGAAAGATCGCTTTCACGGCCGAGGGCATCAACGGACAGCGCTCAATCGGCGTACGAACACTGAGTGCCGGCTCGCCCGTGGTGATTCCGCGATTCGATAACTACTCCGCGAGCGATTGGCCCGCGTGGAGTCCGAATGGTTCCCCACCCTCAGCGCTTGCGCTTGTACAGTCTATCCAGCGGTCGCAAGGCATCCCACGAACCGAGACGATCCGGGTAGTCCACCCCGGCTCAGCGCTCTCTTCCGGTGAGATCGTCAGGCTCCACTCGCGCGCGTTCGACGGCCCGGCCGGTGGACTCGCTCCCGGTCAGCGTGCGATGCTGCGCGCTGCTCACCTCGCCTGGTCTCCCGACGCGTCGAGGCTCGCTTTCACGCTCGATGCAAACCCCAACGATGCGGCCCACGCCGAGATCTGGAGCGTGAACCGCTTCGGGGCAGGACTTGAGCGCGTCGCTCCGGAATTCCCACGGGGGCTGACTGCTCCAACCTGGCTCTCCAACAAGAGTCTCGGCGCAATCTCCCCGGCCGCCGACGGGGTTAACGCCGTCGTAATAGACTCAGGCGGATCGGCTCATCGGGTCGCGAAGCTTCCGACCGCAGATTGCGACTGGTCTCCGGACCATACGCGCATCGTCTGTGCGACAGGACGTGAGGGAGATACCGCGAATGACGAGACGACACTGGTGCTGGTCCCGGTGGGCGACGCCCGTTAGCCCGCTTCCATTCCGGTCTGTTCCGACCGGCCGCTCCACGCGTACGGGCCTCCGGGGTGTCAGCCGGGTCTGGCTGCTCCTCGCCCTCATCACGCTTCCCCATCGGGCCTCAGCGCTCATAGCCTACACGGTGTCGTTTCCGCTGGAACGCAGCGCACGAGTAATCCAGGTGGAGATCCAGGCATCGTTGCCGTCCGGGGCGGCGAGCTTCACGATGAACATGCCCCGCTGGTCCCCTGGCGACTATCAGGTGGTCGAACATGGGCGGCAGGTGCGCGCGTTCGCAGTCTCGGACGACGGGGCGGGAGAGCGGCCGCTGCGGTGGGACCGCTCCGACAACAGCACCTGGCGCGTTGCGGCCGGAGGAGCGCGCACGGTACTCGTGCGGTATCGAATCGTGACCACGCCTCCTGGCAACTTCGGCCCCAATGTCGAGGCGGAACGCGACCTCGCGTTTGCCGATGGTCCCGCCCTCTTCGCATATTTCGCGGGCCGGCAGAGCGAGCCAGTTTCTCTGCGCGTGGTCGCTCCGCAGGGCTGGGTGGTCGAGAGCGCTCTCGATCGCGTGCCCGACGCCGATGGGCCATCCTCGGGCTTCCATTTCGCGGCGCAGGACTACGAGGCGCTCGCAGACGCCCCCCTCCTCGCCGCCCGCGCAGACCTGGTCCGAACGGCCAACTTCACCGTGGGGGGACGGCCGCACCGGCTGGTAGCTTTCCGTTCGCCCCCCGCAAGTCTCGGTCGACTCGCTGAGGCTGCCCGCTCCATCGTCACCGCTGCGGCCTCCATCTTCGATGGACAGATACCCGCGGCGCACTATACCTTCTTTCTCGATTACGGTGGTCAGCAGGGCGGTCTGGAGCATCGGAACGGCGCACGTATCGGTATCTCCACCTCTGCTCGGCTCGGGTCGGTCGCCCATATCCTGGCGCACGAGTACTTCCATCTCTGGAATGTTAAGCGGATCCGGCCGCGTGAGCTGGGCCCGTTCGACTATCAGAACCCGCCTCGCCTCTCGACCCTCTGGTTCGCGGAGGGAGTAACGGAGTATTTCGCTCAGTTGATATGCCTCAGGAGCGGATTTGAACGGCCGGAGCAGCTTCTCAATCACTTCGATGCCAGTGTGAGCGCGTACTCTGCCAACCCGGCGCGGGACGCGGTGAGCCCGGCGATGTCGAGCCTGAGAGTCTGGGAGGAGGGGAACAGTAGTGGGTACGGCGGGCTCGACTACTATCAGGCGGGGGAGCTAATGGGCCTCTGCCTCGACCTCGCCATCCGTCGGGAGAGCGGAGGCCGAAAGAGCCTCGACGATGTGATGCGCCTGCTGATGCGCGAACACGCCCCGCCGCGGCCAGGCTACACAAGCGCCGATCTCGCCTCCGCCGTCGCAGCGATTGGCGGGCCTGCCGCCGGCAAAATGCTCAACCAGATAGCGGCCACGACCGCCCCCCTGCCCATTGCGGCTGAGCTGCCGGCGTTCGGCCTCGACGCGAGCTTTCGCCCGGTGTCCCACCCTACGCAGGATGAAGCTGCGCTGCTCGCCGGATGGCTCCGGCGCGGGCCGGTCGCGGAACCCCGTTAGAGCTTCTGAAGGTAGGCAAACGAGCGGATGATCGCCACCATGAGGAGGGTAAGGTAGGCGCCGGTGGCAACACCGTCACACCATGGTGCGCGTACGCCCGCCACGAGGAACGCCAGGTAGAGGGCTAACATTGCTGGCGCTTGCATCAGCCCTGCAAAGATCAGTTCCCGCCCGCAGAACCGGTTCGCTGCATACCAGATGTCTCGGTCCGACCGGGTCTTCCGGGTGCGCATCCCATACCAGGGATTCGGCCCCACGCGGCCCTGAAGCAGAGGCACTCCTGACACTGCTACCACGAGCCCGGAGAGTGCAAGAATGATCGCCACCATTCCAGACATGCTAATCTCCCTTCGCCCTTCCCAATAGCGCACCCATCGTTACCCTCACCTCTATCCAGCCGCCACGAAGCGCTCCCCGACGCGCAAGCTCGTCCGTTCTCCATGCAGGGTGTCTGGCGGTCAACTCCCTCTGAACGGCCTCATAGACATCCGCGGAAGCGATCAGGTCTGCTGCACTCGCCCCCTTCGCCTGAAGGCGCTCAAGCAGTGACAGTGCCTTCGTGGTATTGCACTCCAGCGGCGAGTAGGTGGAGTAGAAGAGCATCGAGGGCCTGCGAGGAACGACACCCACATAGAGTACAGGCACTCCTCGGGCAGCATCTCCGTTCGCGGCCATCGCGGTCTGCCTGCACGGGCCGAGAACCTGCGCGTCGGCTACCGGGTAGCCTATCGCCACCCCGACAAGCACGACCACAGCGAGAGTGCCCGCCAGAAACCCGGCAGCGCCGATAGGGCGCCCTCCTCGTGCTGTGATCCACGCAATAGAGCACCCGCCAGCCAGCAGCAAGGTCACCGCTCTCGCCACGGCCACTACAGCGAGCGGGAGCGGCGCGTTCGGCGGCGCAAGCCCGGGCGCGGCCAGCGCCGCGACAGCGAGCAGAACCGCGCAAATTGCAGCCGCTCCTGAGGCCCGGCTCACCTGCCCCCTGATCGCTTCGCTTCTCGCTGACCGGAGGGCCCTGGCCATCCATGCGCCTACGAGCAGCGCTGCTGCGGGATAGGCTGGAACAATATACGTCGGGAGCTTCGCCGCGCCCAGTGTAAAGAACCCGACAATCGTCCAGAACCATACCAGCAGAAATCGTCGTGTGTCCCGGGTAAGGGCCTCCGGCGTTATATCCGCATGCCCGCCACCTGAATCAGGGACAATGCGCGGCTCGCGCCATCTCCGAAATGCGGCAGGCACGAAGCACGCCCAGGGAAAGAAGCCGAGCAAGAAGTAGACAACATAGGTGAGCATCGGTGCGTTATGCACCTTGTCCAGCCCTCGGAACCGCCCCACATGCTGCCGCACGAAATACTCCGTTATGAACGTTCGGCCATCGTGATCGAGCTCCGATGTTCGCGCAATCAGAATGTGCCAGGGCAGGGCAATCGCAAGGAGCAGAACTACCCCGAGCGCCGGCGCAATGGCCCGCAGGGCTGAGAGGACGTCCTTCCAGGGAGACAGTTGGGCTGAGAGAACAAATCGCCTGCCGCCGCCGGAAAACATTCGTGCGCGAACCCCGGCCGCGCAGAGGTCGACGCCAATCACCAGTGCCGGGAGCAGGATCCCGACGACTCCCTTGGTGAGAACGGCAAGCCCGCAGGCGCTCCAGAAGAGAACCTGCATTCCCGGACCTGACGCCGTGCCGGTCCGGAGCTCGCGATACGAACCCATTGCCACAAGGAACCAGAGCACCAGAAGCGCATCCGTTGTCATCTGGCGCGCATCGAGGACGGTCATCGGACAGAGCGCATAGATCGCGCCAGCCAGAAGGCCCGCATCCGGCGAGATCCACCGTCGGCCCAGAAGTGCGATTGCGAGGGTTGCCGCGAGGGAGGCAAGGAGTACTGGAAGCCGGGCGGCCGTTTCGCTTACGCCGAAGAGCTTCATGGAGAGCGCCGGAAGCCAGTAGACCATGATCGGCTTCTCATAGAATGGCGAAGTGAGCCGCTCGGGGGCATACAGTGGCCGGGTATTCAGCCTCGGCGTAATCCAGTCCCCAGTAGCGACCATCTGTCTGGCACAGCCAGCATAGAGGGCTTCATCGAGATCGAACACGGAGACCGAGCCCAGTCGGAATCCAAAGAGGACGAGTGCGGCGGCTGCTAGAAGCGCGAGCCTCCGCGCGAACGTTTGTGGACCGGCTGGCCCTGCTTTAGTTGTGAGCTCCATATAGCCGATCTATTCCACGGCGATCCGCAAGCATCCTCCAAACTGAAGGAGCCCCCTGTCCACGTGGACAGGGGGCTCACCGAAACTCCCGCTCCTAGACCGCCAGCAGAGTTGGGCGGTATCGCGGAGTGTGTACATCCGGAAGCGCTTCAGATCGCTCCGTCTGCCGGTAGATGACTTGTCCGTCCCGGGTATAGTCCCTCTCCGCATGGAGATCGAGGTAGCGCAGAACATAACTCGGAACCGTAACGGTAACCGGCGCATACATCGACCGGAACTGGAGCATAATCGGGGTCTGGGGTTCGGTTCCATACATGGCTCGTGTCTCCTTCATTACACTGGCATGACTTCGTGCCGCGCAGCTGCCTAAGCAATGCATCAGATATCTATGAATGTTTCCAATCGCTTCGTTAGAGTGTACCAGCAAGCTTATACTCTTTCTGACGCTTGGCAGGGCCAAAGGTTTCACGACCGGGAAATATTTTTTCTGATCTGGCTGATGTATCGGTTAACCATCCGGCAAACCGAGCAATTCTGACTGTTAGGCTTTCCAAAGTCCTTAGCCGGTCTGGCTTCCTCCGCGGCGGAGCGCTCCGACGATCGTGAGCTGGCGCCGTCAATCCCGGGTTTTCCCTTCGCCTACCGCGGCCCGAATACGCCCCTTCCGGGCCCAGCAGGCCGTCGGATCCCGGCGCACGGCCGCCCGCTCTCGGGCGCAAGGTATACCTGTCCGCCTGCCATCGTTCTTCATTGCACAGATCGCACTGCAGGCCCCCCTCGAGCTGTCGACCGCCCGCTTTGCGCTCACCTGGAGCCCCGGTCGCCCGAACAGCGCATGTCGCCTTGACACCTTCCGCAGCCGACGTACATAATGGGACAATGATGTTTGTTCCAGGAGCGCCCCTTTGCCCCGTCCACTTGTCCTCGGAAATGGCAGCCTTTTGGTCGGCCTCGATCATAATCTCGAGATCCGGGATTTTACATATCCCTATGTCGGCCTCCTCAATCACCTGAACGGCAATCGTATTCGGATCGGGATCTGGGTGGAGGGCCGGTTTGCCTGGCTCAACGATCCGGCCTGGCAGAAGCTCCTCCAGTACGAACCCGATACGCTCGTGTCGAGGGCCATCTGTTCGCATGCCGGCCTTGACTTGGAGATGACGCTGTCGGACTGTGTCCTGCATCGCGACAATACGCTCCTGCGCCGCTTCGACATCCACAACACTGCGTCGCGAGAGCGCGAAGTGCGATTGTTTCTCACCCATGACTTTCATATCGCTGAAACGGACATCGGGGATACGGCTTTCTTCAACCCCTTCCTGGAAGCGATGATCCACTATAAGCGCGACAACTACTT
>JBBRJW010000114.1:0-7239 GCA_038218705.1 Chthonomonadales bacterium
GGGACAGGCTGTTACCCCTCTGTCCTCGGATCACGCTCCGAACAACCGAAGCTGGAGCGCCTTTTGTAACCGACGATGGGCTCTATGTGCTGGACCTTCAGATGAACTCCATCGGGGACCCCGCTTCTCTCGAGGCTGCGATCAAGGCAGTTGTCGGGGTGGTCGAGGTTGGCCTCTTCGTGGGCATGACGGCGCGCGCAATCGTTGGATATCCGGACGGCCATGTGGAAGAGCTCCTGAACGCCCGCAGCCGGAATTAGCGAAGGCGCTTCAGCAGCAGGAGCTGTGAATCCACGCTCTCCTCGCCCTGCCCGACGGTCCTCCGCACGTATTCGCCGTCGCCCTTCAGATCCCACGCCTGCACATTGTCGCGCAGGTGCAGCCCGAGAATGTCATCCCGCAGGAATCGCTTGATCTCGGGATCGAGAACCGGCGCAAGCACCTCCACGCGGCGATCGAGGTTGCGCGCCATCCAGTCCGCGCTGCCGATGTATATCTCCTCCCGATCCTTCGTGCCAAAGGTGAAGATACGGCTGTGCTCCAGGAACCGGCCGACGATCGACATCACCCGAATGTTCTCGGAGAGCCCCGGCACGCCCGGCCTCAGGCAACACATTCCGCGAACGATCAGGTCGATTGATACCCCTTTGGACGAGGCCTCATAGAGCAGGTCGATGAGCTTTGGATCGACCAGAGAGTTCATCTTGGCTATGATTCGGCCGGGGTTCTCCGGCATATGCAGCGCGGTCTCCCGCTCAATCAGGCGGCGAAGGTTTCGGCGCATTGTGACCGGTGCGACCAGGAAGTGCTGAAACGACTCCTGGTGCGAGTAACCCGTAAGCAGGTTAAATAGATCCGTTGCGTCGGCGCCAAATTCCGGGTTGCAAGTCAGGATGCCGACATCCGTGTAGACGGTGGCCGTCTTTGCGTTATAGTTGCCGGTTCCGATGTGGCAGTAGCGCCGAAGACCGTCCTCCTCTCGCCGAACAATGAGAGTTACTTTGCAGTGAGTCTTGAGGCCCACTAGCCCGTAGACCACGTGGACGCCGGATTTCTCCAGCTGCCGGGCCCAGTTGATGTTGTTGGCCTCGTCGAACCGCGCTTTGAGCTCCACCACGCACGCAACCTGCTTACCGTTGTCCGCGGCTTCCGTGAGGGCCTCCAGAATGGGCGAGTCGCCGGTGGTCCGGTAGAGCGTGTGCTTGATCGTGAGCACCTGCGGGTCGTGAGCTGCGCGGTGAATGAAGTCACTCACGCAGGAGAAGGCCTGGTAGGGGTGGTGCAGCACAATGTCACCGGCCCGGATGGCCGTAAAGGCGTCGGGCTGCTTCTGCAGGGCAGCAGGAATGCCGGGGACAAACGGCGGGTCGCGCAGCTCGGGGATATCGATCGCCGCGAGCGGGAAGAAATCAGCCATGTTGAGCGGGCCATCGATCGTGTAGACCTCTTCGTCCGCGGTCTCCAGCTCTTCCTGAAGCATCCGGCGAATGTCCTCGGGCATGGACCGCGCCACTTCGAGCCGCACCAGCTCACCGAATCGGCGCTTTGAGAGCTCCTCCTCCACCATCTCCAGCAGGTCGTCCGCCGCCTCTTCCTGCAGCTCCAGGTCGGCGTTCCGAGTCGCTCGAAACGGATAGCAGGCGAGAATCTCCATTCCGGGAAAGAGCCGGCCCATATGCGCCGTAATGAGCTCTTCGAGCAGAGTGTACTGCCATCCTTCGCCCACAGGGACGAGGCGAGGCAGCACGGCCCGAGCAGGCACTTTCACCCGGGCAAACCGCTCCGACCCATCCCGCGGGTCGCGAACCACCACCGCGAGGCTGAGACTGAGATTGGAGATGTAGGGAAACGGATGGCCGGGGTCCACAGCAAGCGGCGTGAGCACTGGAAACACGGCCCGCTCGAAGTAGAGGGCCAGCTCGCTCTTCTGCTCGTCGCTCAGGTCCTGATATCGTAGGAGCCGAATACCGTGACGCGCGATGCGGGGGACGAGGTCCTGAAAGCAGCAGACGAGCTGGTCGAGCATTGGCTCCAGCTTGTCGTGGAGATGCTGAAGCAGCACCGTTACGGCGCGGCCGGTGGGTACTGAACCGGCCTCTTTCTCCGTACGCTCCCGCATGCCGGGAACGTGGATCATGAAGAACTCGTCGAGGTTGTTGCTGAAGATCGCAAGGAACTTGAGCCGCTCGAGAAGGGGATTCCTCTCGTTAAGCGCCTCTGCCAGAACGCGAGCGTTGAAATCGAGCCAGCTGGCTTCTCGATGGAAGTAGCGAACCTCCTGGGTTTCGGCCCGGGGCGCCCGGGCGCTCTTTCGGCCCTTCGCGGTCGCTCCGCACGCGGCTGGTGAAGCGGACTCGGGCATTTTGTGGACTCCCTCTATAGTTACGCCGACAGGTTACTGCTGATAGGTGACTTCTGTGACCCAGCCAGAGTTTATCGGCGGGCTCGCCTCGGTGCTGAGCAGGCCGAGCTCGCTTGCCAGGTCGGCCGGCGTATTGCCAACCGCGCGCAGGTCGAGCCCGGAGCTCGCACGCGCTTCCAGCAGGGTAACGTCGTCCAGGAATAGCTCGCCGTCTCGGAGGCAGATCTTCGGGAGGTAGATGACACTGTGCCTCTCCTCAAACTCGCTCAGCGATTTCAGGATGTCCTGTGCAGTGAGAAGGCCGGCGATATCGATGTCGCCTCCGAAGAAATCGTTTTTCACTACACAGACGTTTACCTGCACGTTCTCAATCTGATTGAGGCGGTCCGCAAAGGCCTTGATGACAGGTGACGGCATGACGGAAGTGACGAGTGTGGCGCGCACGGGACCGGTGGCGGCGGCCGGGAGCCGCCTGGCCACCTTCCGCGCGTTTTCGATAAAGAGGCGGAGGGTTCCAATGCCGTCTTCCAGCTGCGGAAAGTCCTCGTAGTGGCGGCTGCCGGGGACTTCGACGCCGGCGATAACATACCACTCATCCGCAAGCCAGGCAAAGCGAGTGCCAATCTCAGCCATGAACTGGTCTTCTCGATTTTTCACGGCTGCGATCATTCGTCGGGCGTAGTCCCGCTCCACGTGCGGAATCTGGGGCAGTCGCTCGCGAAAACGGGTCATGCCGACGGGGACGATGGCCACGGAGCCGACGCCCGCTCTCTTGCCCGTAGATGCACGGTGCTCCGCCGCGAGCTCGGTCAGCGTCTGCTCGAGAACCGGGCCATCATTCAGCTCCGGACAGAGCACTATCTGCGCATGGACATCGATACGATTATCGGCCAGCTCCCGGATCTGCGGCAGAATGGGCGTGGGCGCAGTGCGACCCAACAGCATTCTTCGAACTTCAGGGTCGGTCGCGTGAACGGAGACGTAGAGCGGCGAGAGTTTCTGTTCCAGGAGACGCTTCCACTCCTGGTCGGTCAGGTTCGTCAGCGTGATGTAGTTGCCGTGCATAAAGGAGAGGCGGAAATCGTCGTCCATGAGATAGAGCGACTTTCGCATCTTCTTCGGCTGCTGGTGGATGAAGCAGAAGACGCACTTGTTCTTGCAGGTATGGACCCGGTCGCCAAGATCGAACTCGAACTCGAGCCCCGCGTCCTGGTCCATAGGCTTACGGAATGAGGTTGATACGGGCTGACCGTCGCGCTGCAGCGCGAGCTGAAGTCGGGCTTCCGAGGAGTGGAACCGATAGTCGAGAATGTCAATGATCGGGTGGCCATTGATCTCGTGGAGGTGGTCACCCTTCAGGACACCCGCGCGGTCCGCGGGACTTCCTGGCTCAACCGAGGCGACAATGAGTGCGTTAACGTTCTTGAGAAATATTTCGGACATGGGGGTATTGTACCAGACCCCGGGCGCCTGCCGGCCGGTTGGCTCAGTCCGTCGGCCCCTCAAGGTCGAGCGATGCCTCCGCCAGGCGGGCGTACTCTTCGAGCGAAAGCGTCTCACCGCGTCGTCGGCCGTCGACATTAGCCCGAGCCAGCAGCTCCTCGACGCGCGTTCGATCGTCCATGGTAAATCCCAGCCCGAACGATGCGGGAGCGCGCATCAGCGCGTTCAGCAGCGTCTTGCGGCGCTGGCCAAATCCTGCCCGGATGAGGTGGAGGAGGCGCGCTTCGTCTCTCACCAGCACTTTGCCGGGGTGCAGGGGCGTGAGAGCAACCACCGCGGAGCTCACTTCCGGCTGCGGAAGAAACACCGTGCGCGGAACGATGCCTACGATCTCCACATCAGCATGGTACTGGACGAAGAGCGACATCGATCCGCACTCGTCCGTGCCGGGCGCGGCCGCCATGCGCTGCGCAAACTCGTTTTGAACGAGAAGCACAATGCGCCGGATGCGGGCCTTATGCTCGAGAAGCTTCTCGAGAATCGGCGTCGTAATGTAGTAGGGGATGTTGGCAACAACGACGCCGGGGCGATCGCCAAAGGCTTTGTCAAGGAGCGCCGGTAGATCGAGTCGGAGAAAGTCTTCGTAGACGACGTGGACGTTTGGCCGGTCGCCGAGCACCGATTGGAGTATTGGCTCGAGGTTGCGGTCGATCTCTACCGCGGTGACCGAGGGACTGATATCGGCGAGGGCGAGCGTGAGCGCGCCCAGCCCCGCGCCGATTTCAAGAGCCGGATCGTTCGGGCTGAGGTCAGAGGCCCGAACGATCCGATCCAGTGTGTTGCGATCGCAGAGAAAGTTCTGCCCAAGGCGCTTGACCGGGCGAAGCCCGTGCGCCTTCAGCAGCTCGCTGGCCTGTTTGGGTGATGTTGGGTCGAGCACTGTCCGCCTACCCCCCGGAGCGTGGATCCCTGATCCTGATCCGCCCTCGGGTCGGGAGGTTAGTCCAGGATGTGAACGCGAAGAGCCTTCATGCTCGTAATATGGCTCGCGTCGTGCCTGGAGTCAATGCCCAGATCGATCCGATTTCCCTTGATGGCGCCGCCGGTATCGGCGGCAACGGCATAGCCGTAACCTTCAATGTAGAGCCGAGTGCCGAGGGGAATAAACCTCGGATCAACGGCTACTACGCCGTACCCGCCCTGTAAACCGGTTCGAGTTCGCCCCGATCCAGAGCCCCCGCAGTGATAGGGATCGTAGAAAGTGGGCACCATCGTCACGACACGCCGGCCCGAAAAGTAACCGCGCGAGGGCAGCACTGACTGCTTCCCTTCCTCGACGATTTCGGAGACCGTGTGCTTCATTATACGACTGGTGACGATTTCGCGACGGAGCTCCACGCCATCGGGTTTCGTGTAGACCCGGTAGGTGGATTCCCTCTCACCGTTCATTCCGTTTTGAACGGTTCGACTTGCGCCGCTTCGCAGTTGTGTTGTAGCCTTCCTTAGGGTGGAGAAAGGGATCGGTTCGCGCAGAACTACCGTGCGAGAAGCCGGGATCTTACCCTGATCCGAGCTGACGACCGGATTTGTGCGGTGACTGTCGGAGCTTGTGGGTGCACCAAGCAGGGGAAGTGCGAGGGCGATTAATGCCACCCCGCCAAGCCCTGCGAGAGTAACCCGGGCCGGGACAGTGGATTTGAGGGACACTCGTGGGTCCTCCTTTCCGTTCCGATACAGACACCGTTCGGATGCCTGGATGGTTGTTGACCCCCTGATACTGCTCTGCGAATTAGCCAGCGATAACGTCCGGCAGGTGTTCACCTGCTGAACAGCGGGAGTCTATCACAATAGTGCCAGGGAGTCAATGTTTATTCAGCAGACGAATGTCTGTTATCTGGCCGTACCTGCCACTCGTTGCCCCTGCTTGCGAATAGACAGTAAGCAAAAACACGGTCGATTTCACAAAGATTCTCACGTAATAGTTGACGTGCGTCCACCTGTATGATACAATAATCTTGAAGGACTCGACAGAGAAGGTAGTGAATGGGGAGCATAACGGCCTTTGGCTATGGCTGCCCGATGAAGATACCGGCTCGGCCTCGCACGGCTGAGCTGAGGAGACGCCAATGCGGAAAGAGTTCATTGTTAACAGGCAGGGCAAAGAGTTCGTGCTCTATGCGGGCCTGCTCGATCTGGCGCATCAGCATGGCCTGACCTCGATTCGAACCGAGCTGGTGCAGGTTCCGTCGGAGGAAAACAATCGTGTCGCTATCTGCACCGCGACCGCCGTATTTGCCCGGGATGGCATGGAGCGGGTGTTTACGGGCATCGGGGATGCCGCTCCGAACAATGTCGCTCCCGCCATGCAGACGTGCTTGATCCGGATGGCGGAGACGCGCTCGAAGGCGCGCGCGCTCCGAGACGCCGTCAATATCGGAGTTGCGGCCTTCGAGGAGCTCGGAGACGACGACTCATACGAGGGAGCCGGCAATCGCGCGCCAGCGGGCAATCGCATGCAGGCGGGCGGGCCGCGGGGCGCGCGTGCAGGCGCGCCTGCTGTACGGCCAGGGCCCGCGACACGCGTAAACGCTCCTGAGGCGGATACCGACTCTGGTGCAGCGCCCTCCTCGCCCACGGGCCGGGCAGCGGCGAGCTCCACCGATCGTAGCAGAGAGCGTCCGTCCGCAATTCCTGCCGAGATGAAGAATCCGGCAGTCAACGCCAGGACGGACACGCAGGCGGACGCGATTCGCGTGCTCTGCAAGCGGGCAGACATCGACGCGGATGCGCTGGCCCGCGAGCGATTCGGGGTAGAGGACCTGGCCGCGATCACGCAGCTTCAGGCGAGCGAGATGATCCGCGCGCTGAACGAGCGCGGGCACTCGCGAGTGAGCTGACAGGATCCATGCATGGCTGCGGTGAATGAAGAGAGGCGGAGGCGAGATTGCCTCCGCCTCTCTTCCTCTAAAGGACTCTCTCCGTGAAGATAATTGCATCGACCATTTCGGGCGGATTTGACCAGAACGTCGAACCCGCTATTGTAGAGACAGAGGGCCCCACTATCAGCGCGGTTCGCCCCTACTCACCTGGTGAAACGGTCGACATCGATGCGTCAGACTGCATCGCTCTGCCCGGCTTCATCGACATCCACGTCCACGGAGGGGCAGGCCGGGCCGTGATGGAGGGGAGCGAGGAGGCCATCTATGCGCTCTCCTCTCATCTTGGCCAGTATGGGGTGACTGGCTTCCTCGCTACCACGGTGACAGCGCCCTGGGCAGAGACCAGACTGGCTGTCGATGCTGCGGTCTCGGTAATGCGCCGCGCCAATGAGCCTGGCGCGAAGGTCCTCGGCGTCCACCTCGAGGGGCCATATATCAATCCGAAGCGGAAGGGCGCGCAGCCGGAGAGTGCAATCCGGCGGCCCGATGAAGCCG
>JBBRJW010000115.1:0-7203 GCA_038218705.1 Chthonomonadales bacterium
CAGCCACTCACCCTCTGTCCGAGTGTAGCGATCCGCCTGGTAATCGTTTCGGGTTATCAGTGTGCGCTTGTGATAGGGGTCCGACGGGCCACCCCTCCAGGTCGCTTCGCTCATCCTGATCGGGACATACTCATGCCGGCAGTCCAGGACAACGGTGAGATCTCGCGGCGGTAGGTGTCCGCTCTGGCGCCTGCTATGGCCAACATGACTTCTAAGAGTGAGCAGGCGGGAGGTGGCTTCCTCCACCGTCCAATGGGCGCTGTCGTATACGCGGAGCGGGTTCTTTCCTGTCAGCAGCGCAAAGTCCTCGGGCATGAGCTGTAGACTGGGGTCCACACAGCACTCGTAGCGGACACAATCGCCCGGTGCTGTATAGAGATCTGGTGCTTCAGGGACAGCGTCGCCCCGGGCGGAGTGGTGGCCCAGGGTGATAATCGCAGCGAAATCGCGGTCAAAGTACTCGTCGAACTGCGAGCTTATGTGGTCTGGCAGCCCTGAGTCGATGATCCCTGAGACGCGCGTGCGGTCCCCGTCGGTATTAAGGGTCAACACTCCGTTCGTGCGCCACTCGGTGCGCTTTGGGGCTTCCTCTGCCTGCTTCACCCGATACTTGAATTGTCGGTGCGCTAGCCTGCCCTCACGCGCGTCGAGGCATGCCATAGCTGCCGGAATCGGATCGGTGCTCGCGGTGGCGGCGGCGCATGCAAGGGAAAGGAGAGCACAGCAGCTAACCATAGTTCCTGACTGAACGACCATCGTTCTTTTCCTCCATCGCATCGTCGCGCCGCCTCCGCTGCAGTTGTCACTCGGTCACCACTGGGGGCTTCCCCGAGTTCCATCAATCCGGCTGCCCATTCCCTTCGCTTCAGCTTGCTTCTGCCCGGCCCCTAATCGCCCCAAAAGCCGGGCGGCACATTGGCGGGTCCGCCTGGCGGGTAGGTGCCCGGCTGGCCTTGCTGGCAATCAACATATGCCCGCATGATATCTATAGGCTTCAGATTATCATCGTAGGAGCATTCACACCATTCCACCGGCGGCGAATTCGGCTCCACGCCAGGTCCTATGTGGTAGGCGCACTCCCCTTTGAATACCCGAACTCCCAAGTTAACCGATCGGCGCATCCTGCAATTGACGTTGTCCGTGGTGGCTACGCAGTGCCCTAGTCGGACTTCGTAGCGCCTACACTTACCCGGGCATTGATTCTGGGCCACGGGAGGACCTCCGCAAGTCGAAATTTCATTCTTGTAGATCTTTGTGACACACTTGTGGTAAGGGAGTGCTCTGGAACGACCAGCGAAGATCACTCCGGCGATAATTGAGGCGAGAATGACGAGCCTTACGAACACGCGATTTGCTTTCACTGACATCTCCTGTTCATCGAACATCCCAATGGCTGCCACTGGCCTGCTCGCCGGCAGCAGCGTCTGCGCCTATTTGACGCGACACACAACGGTCTGGACTTTCCTCCAAGCCTTTGGCCCCGCACTGAGGTGAATAAGAATGACTTTGGTGTATTCGCCTTGCGGGTAACCCTTCGTGTTGATGCGCGCCGTGAAGCTCCCGGTCAGTAACGGCGGAACGACGAACTCACTCTGGTCCAGGACTTCACATCCGCAGGTTGGCTCCAGCGAGACGTGCAAAGGCAGTGTCGACCAGTTGCGGACCGTGAAGCTCGCGGCAGCGTCCGTACCCGCTCGAACAACGGCAGAGCTATGGTCGCTACGCCAGATGGGAGCAGACATGGCGCGCCCGGCTCGGTTTAGCCCGCAGAGCGTTAGCCAACCAATGCCGAGAGCCACAAGCACTGCGGAAGCTGCCCGAGTCCGCACGGCCGTTTGACAGGATTCTGGGAGCGCGCGATTCCGCATGGTGTTTCAGTCCTATTCCCAGGGGGACAGCCCCAGAGCTGAGCGCCAGCCACGAAAGCAGTGTCCTGGCCTCGGACCAACGAAGCCCCATATTTCCCGCCAGGCCCGCAGCGGCGGAGCAATCGCAAACACTCGAAACGACTTGCGATTAGCAGATCAGAATCTGCAAATTGCCTGCTGATATCCCCAGTATAACACCCCCCCCTCTGTGGTGTCAATAGGCTGCACAAAATTAGTTCTGCCTATTCGTAGCCGCCACTTTCAGCGAATGCAGTCGCGCTTTGCCAGCCGGCGATTTCTGGCGTAGAGCGATGCGCCGGCGCGTAGAGCGCCGTCCCGCTCCCGCATCTGTCGGATGCCAGGGGTGCACGGCCGCGACTGAGGAGCCAGACGGATTGGTCGAAGATACCGAGGTCGAAGACGGTGCTAGCGAAGCGTTTATGCCGCATTAGCACAAGGTGCCCGACCGCCAGGCAGTAGAGGGCGATGGCGGCGGCGAGCAGGTCGCGCTCCCGCTGGCTCGGTGGCGCGAGAGTCGGGGCCACGGGCGGGGGAGCTGCTGGCTCGGCAGCGGCGGGCGCTGAATCCGCGGGATCACTGGATGACGGGAATGCAGGGCCGCTCACTCCGGTAATGATGCCCACTTGGCGCTCCTTGCGGTCCCGGCCAGTTGTGAATTCACGCTTCCCATCGTACCGATCCTCCTGGCTCTTCAGCGGCACGCTGAAGCCCAGTATGCTGTGCTGCGTGAAAACCGCAGCCCGCACGGCTGCGTGTTCTAATGAATGGCATGGGCAGCGCACACCGGCAGAGCGGGATGATCCGCATCACTCTTCGGTAGGCGCCCGTTCCGCAACGTGGTCTGCAATATGGCTGCACACTGCCTGCTCGCTCAGAAGCCTTGGGATTTGCGCCGTCAGCCCCACCAGCAGGCCGAACACAGCGTTTCCCGCACTGCCCTCGGGCGGGCCAAAAGGAGTCTCCACGAATCCGACGACCAGCAGGCTCACCCAGGCAGAGCCGACCGCTGCCGCAAGCGGGCGATGAGCCACGCCCCGCAGGATGGCAAGGGCGGCCAGGAACCAGAGGAGCAGCAGTGCGCCACCGGCAACTCCCCCCTCATCGAGCCAGTAGAGAAACAGGTTGTGGGGCTGCCCCAGAGAGATCTCCTGGACCATGCCATGGCGTACAACCTTCTTCTCGAACCTGACCTCGTTCATCCCCACGCCAGTAAGCGGCCGCTGCAGGAAGAGACTCCATGCCTGCTTCCCAACCCAGATGCGGCCCGCATTGGAGCGTACCGCGGAAGCGCTGTTGACGGGCCCGCTTGCACGGTAAGCGGCGATACCGAGCGCAAGGAGCAGTGAACCACCCAGAACCAGCCCCGTCATTCGCTTCGATCGCGTCGTCAGATAGCAAAACATCGCAAGGCCCGCGCCCATCGCTGCCGTGGCGCCCCGGTCCAGGGTGAGCACGAGGCAGAGAGCCTCTGTCCCCGCGGCGCAGAGCCAGAGCGCGCGCAGTCGCTTATCGTCCGTCTGAGTTGCACCCAGAAGCGCGAAGGGAAGCACCGCGAGCATAAGGATGCCCAGGTACAAGGGCTGAGCGAATGTGCCCCCTGCACGGAGGAGCTCTCCCGATCGCATCAGGTGCTCCCCAGCCAGTCTGTACGCGAACGCATAGATCGCCTGCACAGACGCGAGGATTGTTACTGCGATAGGAACTGCCCGCGCGTGTGTGATCGATGCGCTCGCCAGGAGGCCTGTTGAAACCGCCGCCAGAATGTCGGCGAACTGCGGACGCAGATGCGAGAGCTCGGGCAGCAGAGCCATCTCGATCCACCGCGGCAGCCAGAACGCAAGGAAGAGCGCCCACAGGGGCGCGCGGTTCGCACTCGTCCGGCTCTGAGCCCGCTTAAGATAGAGTGTTGTAATCGTGCAGAGCACGACGACTGCCAGGTTGGTGGCCCCGGCGTTTGCCAGCGGGTATCGTGATAGATAGAGGCCGGTTGGTGCAAGGTGTTCCAGCACCGTTCGCGGCAGGAAGTAATAGGAGAGAAGCCAGACGGAGCAGAGAGCAGCGCCAACATCCCTGGTGCTCATCTGCACGCCAGCGTGGTCCACTCCCCCTCTCTGCTGTGGCTGCCCGACCTCAGAAGCCATAAATCGCCTGACAATCTCAGCCCATTCCCGGGATGCTTTGGCCGCGCGCACAGGGAGCAAGGAGGACGGCCCGCACGGTTGTCCACCACGTCTGGCGTAGAATTCTCGCGCTACGACACCACGAAGTGATAGGGTATGATCAGAACCTTCTGGCCGTGGGCCGTAACGCTCAGGTCGCCATCCAGAAAGGGCTTTCGGCTGCTGCCCGGCGAGATGCTCACTCGAAAGAACTGACCCCTGGATCCCTGCCGATTGACCCGGCTTACCGTGATGCAGGGAGTAGTGGACGAGATCTGCAGGCCTGGCAGAAGAGCCTGTCCCCCCGCTCCAGTCGCACTGATCTCGAGGATGACGGTCGAGGTCTTGCCGCGCCCTATCCATCGGCAGGGGAGGGAGGCCGGACTTGCCGTAAGCGGACCCTGCACGTTTCCGGTGACCGATATGGCTGGCTGATCACCCTCCTGGCGACCCGGGCCCTTGCTCCACCTGATCGTCCCGTCAAGGATGCCCGGAATCGGATGGGCGCTCAATGAGATCCGCCACGTGGTTGTGCCGGTGCGCCGCCCCACGCACTGTGCGACCACGTTTGTCGGCAGAGAGGCCACCGCCTCCGGGGCTGGCAGCCCATCGTTTGCGGTCAGGGTCACCATCACCGGCACCCCTGGTTTGCCGGGAGCTTGATCCACTTGAATGGCAGCCGGGACAGCTTCGACGGCCGCAAAGTTGAGTGCGTCGAATGAGCCTGCCCCTATCGGTACGCCCTGCCTGGAAAACAGTGTTACCGGCTGGTGATCAGCCCCGGCGGCATTTCCGCGGTAATCGATATCGACCAGAGCCTGTGTCCGGGCGCCGCGGCCGGAAATTCGCAGGTGCGGCTGGATGCACCCGCAGCTTCCGTAGGCAAAATAGGGGACATCCGACGGGAGGAGATGCCCGGCCGGGACAAAGCGCAGAGTGACACGGCGCTTGCGTCCGACGATCATTCTCCCGAGGTTCACCCTGTCCCCCGTCCACGACGTACGGGCGAGAGAACTCCGGACGCCTGGCGTGGGAGCCTTCATTTTGGGACCCGCCAGTGAAACCGTGGCGCTCACCCCAGCAGCGAGGGAGGTTAAGAAAAGGAACGATCTTCCCCACGTTTTGCCCAGCATCTTCTCCTCCGTTCGCGCGGGTGATCCGAGTCGTTCGGATGGCGCCGTGAGCCGCGCGGACACGGCTGATCCCCGTATCAGTTCGGCACGCTCCGCGCTTCTCGAGCACGGACGATCCGCCTGATACGGATTAGCCGGCTTCCTACGTACCCGCCGAAGAGCATTGTCAATACAAACAAGCCAAGCCATCGCGGGGCGGACTTTTTGGACGCAGGGTCCTCTTTATCCCACTGGCGCAGCAGACCATGGATGCTGGCCTGGAGCTCCTTCGTAGGCTGCTTCTCCAGCACTTCGGCAAGGAGCGATCGGGCATCTGCGTGGCGCTTCAACGCCCAGAGCGCCATGGCCGCCTGCTCGGCCGCTTCGAGCCCTAGCGCAGGGGTTGAATACTGTTCGTCGACGCCTTTTGGTGGCTGAAAGTGGTAGGCGCGCATCATCGCCTCAACCGCTTCGGCATTACGATCCTCAAACAGGTAGGTCTCACCGAGCTGATAGAGCACTATCCGGCCCGCGGCGTTGTTGACGGGGTACTTCTCGCAAATCGCTTTCATCTCCGAGCTCGGAACATGCTCTGGCCCATCGTGCAGTGCGTCCGCTCGCTGCATTGCCACCACTGCCGCGTTGTCTGCCGTGGGATGCTCGCGCAGGTATCGGTCATACACGGCAAGCGCGTCGGCCTTCTGGCCGCTCTCGGTCAGCACTCCTGCCAGCCCTTCCAGCGCCGCAGCCTCGTTCTTATGCCAGTCGCCAGTCGGTGTCTTCTCCGCCTGTGCCAGAAAGGCACGGTAAGTTCGGGCGGCGGCCTTCGGTCCATACTCCGGGACCGCGGACTCCCTTTCGGCCTTGACCATATAAGCGTTCGGCACCATCCCTTCCTTCAATTCCTTTGGGCCGGGCATGTCGATGAGCCGCTGGCAGGCATCGACCCCCTCCTTCCAATGGCTTCTGTCCATGGTCATGAGGGTGAACATCCTCCTTTGAGCTGCGATGAGCCGAGTGGGCTGCGAGCCCATCTCCGGCAAGCGAGATGCGGCGTCGAAACTCGCGACCGCCTCCTCCTTCCGCCCTGCCACGATCTGGGCCTCCGCAAGTCGAAACAGTATTTCCCCGGCCCAGGGGTCCGAGGTGCCGGACCTCTGGAGCGCGGTACGGAGTCGCGTAATCTCAACCTCCGCCCGAGCGGCGGTATCAGTGGGGAGGCGGACCTCGAGTGCGTCCAGCAGGGGGGTGCGCCTTCTCTCTGGTGCAGGCTCGCGCCCGGTGCGAGCGATATTGCCCGGCAGGGGCTGCGCGCTGACCCGCATCTGACCCGTGAGGATTACCCCTGCCGCAGCGAGGAATCGCGATGCGGCGCGCACGCGACGCATCCGGTTCGTTGTGGTCATTCTTGCTCTCCGAACGCGCCGCCGTGGGAACCATGTCAAGACGAACCTGACCACGGCGGCGCATGATCGTTACGAATAGGCAATGCAGCTGGCAGCTGCTGTGGGGTGGAGGTCACGTCCCCGCTCGTCGCTCCTGAAATGACCTACAAAGGCTGGCACTCGCCTAGCCTATCGTGCACTGGACACGCGAGGTGTTCATTTATCACCTTGTGCACGAGGACATAAATGTTAGACGCGTTAGCACTTCCAGCGGGTCCTGGCATTGTGCCGGATTGATGATCGTCGTAGGGTCCAACAGGCAAAAGTCTGGTAGGGACGCTCCATGCAAGAGTAGAAGTCGATGTGAACCGTGTTGAAGGAATTTCCTTAGTGTAGCACTTGACTTGTGTCATGCTGCAGCCATAAACAGTGTAACCTGCCTCATTTCCAATTGTCGCGCTAGAAGACTGAAGATGCGTTCCCGCTTTGCCTTGGGTCCATGAGCCAGTGAAGGAAGTCTTTCCATCTATCACGCCTTCAAGACCTGCTGCGACTTCGCTCAGCGTGGTGATGGTAAAGGTGCCATTCACTGTAACAGAGCCCTCCTCCTTATGTTCAACAGTCGAGGTATCTTTCCCAGGCTGGTCATCGATGCTTG
>JBBRJW010000116.1:0-7177 GCA_038218705.1 Chthonomonadales bacterium
GACGCGCGGCGCGCGGGCTGCCCCGTCCCGAGCAAGCCGGGCAACAAGGTGCCTGCCGACGAAGCCGTTTGCCCCCGTAACGAGGACGCTCTCCAGGTAATCGCTCTGCAGCATAAAGTCGCCTCTAAGCGACCTCGTCGCGCATGGACTTGCGACAGGCCGCCAGGTCCGCGTCAACCATCATCTCCACGAGTCCCTGGAAATCTACCCGTGGCGACCATCCCAGCTTCTCCCGGGCCTTGCTCGGATCCCCTACGAGGAGGTCCACTTCCGCTGGCCGGTAGAATGCCGGGTCCTGCACCACAAACTCGCGCCAATCGAGGTCCAGGCGGCCGAATGCCACCTCTACAAGCTCCTGAACGGTGTGCGTTGATCCGGTTGAGACAACGAAGTCGTCGGGCTCGTCCTGCTGCAGCATTCGCCACATTGCATCGACGTAGTCCCCGGCAAAGCCCCAATCCCGCCGTGCGTCGAGGTTGCCCATCCGCAGCTCTTTGGCAAGCCCGCACTTGATTCGTGCGGCCGTATGCGTTACCTTGCGGGTTACGAATTCGAATCCACGGCGCGGGCTCTCGTGGTTGAAGAGTATCCCGGAGACCGCGAAGAGGTCGTAGCTCTCCCGGTAGTTGATCGTGATGTAGTGCCCGTAGACCTTCGCCACACCGTAGGGACTGCGCGGATAGAACGGAGTGCGCTCCGTCTGGGGCGTCTCAAGCACCTTGCCGAACATCTCGCTGCTCGAGGCCTGATAGAAGCGGATCTTCGGGTTGAGCAGGCGGATGGCCTCCAGCACGCGGGTCACTCCGAGCGCCGTAAACTCGCCGGTCAGCACGGGCTGGTTCCAGCTTGTCGGCACAAATGACTGCGCTGCAAGGTTATAGATCTCATCCGGGTTCGACTTCTGGACCGCGTCGATCAGGGAGTACTGGTCCAGCAGGTCCGCATGCAGCAGCTCGACCTGGTCCTGAATGTGCGCGATGCGCTCGAAGTTCACCGTGCTGGCGCGACGCACCACGCCGTAAACCCTGTACCCCTTGCTCAGCAGGAGCTCGGCGAGATACGAGCCATCCTGGCCCGTGATGCCCGTAATGAGCGCGCTCTTGGTCATGTAATTGTGATCCTCCTATGCCATGCAAAACTCGACGCAGGTTCTCCGCGTAAGCTCGCTCTGTATCTCGCTATTTCGTACCAACCAGGTGGTCCTCAAGTTTCCGGGCCATCTTATCCCAGGAGGCACGCGAGGCGCGCTCCACAGACCGGCGCTTCTGCTCGGCCAGAAAGGCGGGCTCCGCCACCAGCCGGCGCAAGGCGTCCGTTACCGCCCCGTGGTTGTCCGGGTCGACCAGAATGCCCGCATCGCCAAAGGCATCCGGGATACCCCCCCGGTTGGCTCCGATAACAGCACACCCGGACGCCATCCCTTCCAGACAGACAAGCGGATTCGGGTCCTGCGAACGCGACAGGACGCATACTACGTCGTGCGCCCGTACCAGGGCGGGCACATCTGGCCGGGTAACGTGGCCGAGGTAGTCGCCCTTTACCCTGGCAACCTTCTCCTTCAGGGAGTTCAGATACGGATCAGACTCATGGGCGGCGTTCCCGTAAAACCAGACTCCGCCCGCAACCGAGAGGCTGACGGGCAGCCCCTCCTGCTGCAGGGATTTCACGGCATCTGCCGCAATGTCGGCGCCCTTGTTTGGATCGATGCGGCCTATGCAGAGGACGCGCACTGGCGATTCGGGGGAATCGTACCCCTCCCGGGGGTGAAACGCTTCCAGGTTGATGCCATTGTTGATGGCAATGATCTGCTCATCCGGTATGCCGAAGCGCTCTTTGGTGTAGGCCCGGATGTAGCTGCTGCACGCAACGATCGTATCGACACTTCTCAGTAGAGACGGTGTATGCGATGAGTCGGTGCGCTGCTCGTTCTGAAGGTTAACGATCACCCTCGCAGTCGGAACTGCGGCCTTTATGTATCGGGGGGAGACGAAGTCGTTATAACAGATGATGACGTCCGGGCGATCGATCTGGCGAAGCGCTTTCTGAAACGAACCGCGATAGTGCTCATAGTATGGCTGGTCCCACCGGCCCCGTGACCGGCGTATTCGCGAAAGCGCGCGCTGCGGCACCGAGAGCGAATCACGTGAGGCCACACGGACCTGCACCACGTCGCCTACGGCGTAGACGGGATCGTCGTTCCTGGGCGTCAAAATGGTTGCTCGGTGCCCCTCGCTCAGGAAGAAGCGCGCATGCTCCATGATTATGGTCGCGATCGCGCCACCAGAAACGGGAGAGTAGAACTCGTTCGAAGGATTTAGAAAGCAGAAGTGCATGGGATCTAGAGTCCAATCGTCTCAGCGAGGGTAGACCAGGTTCTTCGCCACGTAAACTCAAGGGCACGCTTCCGTGCGCGCGCACCGTATTCGGTGCGGAGTGCTCTGTCGAGCACCAGCGGCCTCAGCAGCGCTGCCAGCGCGTCCACATCGTCGCGCTCGAACAGGAACCCGTGTCCCTCGACCGCTTCAGGCGTTCCGCCAGTGCGCGACGCTACGGTCGCAAGGCCGGTAGACATCCCCTCCATCGTCGCGAGTGCAAAGGGTTCGTCCCACCGGGATGGCACCACGTGTATGGCCGCCCGTTGGAGCCACCCGGGAAGATCCGGCCGCGAGATGAAGCCCGGCCTGGCGACGGACACGCCGCGCGCTTCGAGCTCCGAAGCGTAGCCAGCCAGCTCACGCTGATAGTCGTCCAGCTCAAGCCGGCCCCAGTGGTTGGAGCCGAGCATCTGCACTCCGAATTCGCGCGTGTGCCCGCTCAACATCAGCGCCGCCTGAAGGAACGTGTCAGGGGCCTTCTCTCGACCCGTGCGTCCAACGAAGTTCAGAACCGGCTTTCCTTCCGGCGGAGCGTCGGAGGGCCTGAAGTGTTCCGTGTCTGCTGCAATGTAGATCGTTCGTACTGCGTCCGCTTTGAGCCCATAGTGACCTGCCACAAATCGCCCCGTAAAGTCGCTGACGGCGGCCTGATGGGTCGCCGCAGAGCCAAACGCCGCGCGAAACCGGGGCTTCGCCTCCATGTGGTTAAAGAACCAGTGAAGGATCGTGGCGGACGGGAAACGGCGGCGCAGCAGCACCACCATCTCAGGGTCGTTAAGGACAACCATGGGCAGTTCGGCCAGCCGATTCTGTTTGATCTGGCGAAACACCTGAGCGACGTAACTGCGGTAGCGCAGGTGCCTCCACTGGCTCACTTTTCGCTCCGCGCGCGAAAGAGTGAGAGCAATCGGGGACGCAGGCAGCTCGCAATAGGAGATCGGGAGCAGCCGCTCCCGCTGATACATCGGGGCTTCATTCGTGTTTGTAATCATCCACGGAACGATGCCAGCCTTCTCTGCTTCCCGGCAGCACTCGTAGACGATCGTCGCCAGCGCGCCGCTGCTGGTGGGCGTGAACGTCTCCAGAGGATAGTTGATAAAGACCAGTGACATAGTGGTGTAATGGAGAGACAGCCACGGCGCGCTAGCAGCCGGACTAGAGGTGGCGGATTATCTCCCAGGCCTCTCTCGCACGGTTCTCCCAGGTATTGGCAAAGGCAAATGCCTGCAGGCGGCGAACGTAGCTCTCATCGCTCGTGAGCGACAGGCCGCATGAGATTGCGGCGCTGAACTCCGCAGGGGTGCGGCCGGTGAGAGCAATGTCGGGGCGAGATACGAGCTCTCGAATGGCTGTTCCCACGACGGGCTTTCCGAGCAGCGAATAGGCGTAAAGCTTAACGGGGTTGATCGCGTCGTTCATCGCGCAAACACTGTATGGGATGAGGCCAACTGCACATCGCGACAGCAAGTACCGCCCTTCCGCCACATCGACGCGGCCCGGGAGCGTCGCGTTCGGGTAGCGGCGAAGCCGCTCCGCCTGCTCCCGGCACTCCGGAATGATGTTACCCGCAAACACAAACTCGTGGTCCGGATGCTGCTCACAGGCAAAGGCGAGCATGTCAAAGTCGACGCGCCAGTCGAGGGAGCTGAGGCAGCCTACCACGGGGGCCATCCGCTCCGGCCACCAGGAAGGCTTCTGCGTGGACTCGACAAGCGCAGGCGAGTACTCCTCCGGAGAGCAGGCGTTGTTCAGGAGTCGCACGCCCGGTGAGAGCGGGCGACACTTCTCCACAAGGATTTCTGCCGTGGCGAACACCTGGCCGCTCGCCTGAAGCGTCGCACGCTCGCGCTGTTCAAAAGCCGCGCAGTCGTCCGGGTCATCGCTGAAGCATGGGTCGATACAATCATGAATCAGCACGTCGGGCCGAACGTACTTCTCCGGCTTCAGCCAGTTATCCATCGACCAGAAGAGAGTCCTGGCCCCCCGCGGAATATGGCGGCGAAGATGCCGCGCAGCCAGCGGGGGCAGGAGAGCCTCCAGTCCTCTGCGGCGGAGTGCGATCATAAGCGAGGCGAGGCCCCGCACGACGACCACGTTCTCCTGCGGGCTGTACGAGCTGACGCGGCCTCTTTCGGCCGGCCGGCCGTCTAGAAAGACAACCGGGAGGTGCGCTGCCATAGCCGACATGAGATACTGCTGCCGAGAGGGAGGATCGGCCCAATCGCAGCCGTGGTAAAAGATAAGGTGCTTCCCAGCCATCTTACGCGGACACCGATGCAAGCGCTGCGTGCTGCGGGGGCAGGGCCCCCGCCCCAGAGCCCGCAGCCATCCTGAGCGTGATAAGGTCGCCGAGTCGCCTGCGGAACACCGACGTATCGAAACGCAGCGCGCTCTCGCGGATTGCCCCGGGATCGAGATCCAGCTCTTCCAGGCGAAGAACCGCGGCACAGAGCGACTCCACGGTCTGCTGGTCGAAGAGTACGCCCGTAACGCCGTCGATCTGCGTGTCGAGGGCGCCGCCCGCCGCGTACGCGATCACGGGCCGGCCGCAGGCATTTGCCTCCACCGGCGCGATTCCAAAGTCCTCCGCGCCCGGCATCACGTATGCCCGGGCGTTCGCCATCAGCTCGACGAGCTCGGCGTCCCCCACCCGTCCCAGAAACTCCACTGAAGGGCCGGCGCCTGCTTTCAACGCCTCCATCTGCCGGCCGCCGCCGACCATTTTGAGTGGCTTGCCCATGCGGGAGAAGGCGCTCACCGCGAGGTCGAGCCGCTTGTAGGGAGCTGCGCGCGCGGCTATGAGATAGTAGCTCCCCGGCTGACGCGAAAGCGCGAAGCGCTTCGTTTCGACGGGAGGGTAGATGATCTCGCTATCTGAGCGGTAGTACTTGCGAATTCTCCTCGCCACCACCGATGAGTTCGCCACGAACTGGTCCACGCGCGCAGATGCGACGGAGTCCCACGCACGAAGGTAGTGATTCACCAGCGCAAGCGCTCCCCCTAGCGGCCTGGGTACATTCTCGTTCTCAAGGTATTTGCCTGTATCCCACGCAAATCGCATCGGGGCATGCGTGTAGCAAATATGGAGTGTATCGGGAGAGGTAATCACCCCTTTGGCAAACGCAGAGGACGAGCTGATCACCAAATCGTAACCGGAAAGGTCGAACGACTCGAAGGCCATGGGGTAGAGCGGCAGTGCAAGTCGGTGGGCTTTGCGCTTGGAAGGGAGCTTCTGAAGAAAGCTCGTCCGGATGTCCCAGGAACGGTAACTCTCGGGCATGGCGGACGGGTCGTAGAGCGAGGTGTAGACCGGCGCAGAAGGGAACATGTCTCGGAGGACCTCCACGACCTTTTCCGCTCCGCCCATCTGAACCAGGTAATCGTGAACGATCGCTGCCTTCAAAAGTTGTCCGTCCTCTGTGACCCTCTCATAGGCTCTATTATGGCATAAGCGATACCTGTACGGAGGGTGATAACCACCGTACCAATGAGTAATTGCCATTGGAAGCCTTCCGGCTTCCAATGGCAATATGCGTTCTGCAGTCGAACCACCTAAGTCTTACGGGTTGGCGACTGTCAGGTTAACCGTGTCGGCAAAGGTATTTCCGTCCTCGTGGTAGCAGCCACGCAGGGTAGCAACGCCCGCTTGGAACCTCTGACCGATTACGTAAGCGTTTCCGTTCGGAGCCGGAGGGCTGTATGTAGGAGCTGGCCGACTCTGCAGCGTGTCGAGAGCGCTATCGGTGCCGGTGACCTTCTCATAATACGAACCACCCGTAAGGTTCGCGCAGGAGGCGCCGCCACTGAACGTTGGGGTTACGGTGGTAACATCCTGCGAGAAGCCATCGGAATAGTGGGCAATGAGTGTAAGGACCGAGTAGTTAGCCAGCGAGTTGCTGTGGAGCGGATTCGGACTCACGGAGATGGAGACACTGGTAAGCGGATACCCATTGTGCGACGCCATTGAGATCGACGGCATCAGCGCGATTACTCCGAGCAGTGCGAGTCCGGACGCCACGCGACCGAACATGGGCGACGCCGGCGCAGGGGCGGACTCAACCACTCTGCCGTGCTGTCGGGTTCGCGGCCGGAGCATACCAGCGCCAATTCCGAGTGTCAGCCAGAAGAACAGCGATACCTGGCCGAATTCCCAGGCCGGGCTCCCGAACGCGTCCACTGCGAAGGAAGCGATGGCGCCCACAGAGCCCATCAGGAGCGTTCGCCGGATTCCATCGTCCATCCGGCCAATTCGCTGGATGCCCATCCCGAGCACTGAAGCGAGGATGGCAGCAAACACCAGAAGTCCGGGAATACCGAGCTCCGCGGCCGTCTGGAAGTAGTAGTTGTGTGCGTTCTCGCTGAGAGACGGGCTGCCGTCAAAGCGAGCCAGCGGCCGGCCCAGCTTGGTAAACCGGGACTGCTCCACCGGGTATGCGCCAATTCCGAACCCGGTGAGTGGGCGAGAGCGGATCATCTGTCGCGCGCCGTCCCACGCCTGCATTCTGTACTGGAACGCCTTCTGCGTCTCCACGTTCGACAGCGTGCTTGCCCGATCAAGAATGGACGATGCCTGCGGCGAAATCAGCAGGAAGAAGCCGATCGCCACCAGGAGCAGCATCGCAGGAAGGACAACCTCGTGCTTGCGCGTACTTGTTCGCTTGCGCCGACCGGCGACTGTCAGCGTCACCGCCGCAATCACGCCAAGTCCGACGGCCGCGCCAATCCATGCGCTGCGGGAGTGGGACAACAGCAGGGCAACGATGCTCAAGACCGCGCAGATCTGCGCGGCGAGCTGTCGGCCT
>JBBRJW010000117.1:0-7163 GCA_038218705.1 Chthonomonadales bacterium
CTGGGCGCAGGAACCGCGCCCGCCACCGACCAGGAGGCGATCCAGAAGCTCTTCCCACATACCTATGGCCAGCCGGTCGCCACCTTCGTGACGGGCACAGGTCTGAACGCCGGGCCGATGAACATCGGAGTCGTGCTCTCCGGCGGACAGGCACCGGGCGGCCATAACGTCATCGCAGGCCTCTTCGACGCCCTCAAGGCAGCCAATCCGGCCAGCCGCCTCTTCGGCTTCCTGAAGGGGCCGGGCGGCGTGATCAAGGGCATGTTTGAGGAGCTTACGGCCGAGAAGATTGCGGACTACCGCAACACCGGCGGCTTCGACATGATTATGAGCGGCCGCGACAAGATTGAGAAGGCCGAGGATCTCGCCGCCTGCAAGCAGAACGTCGAGCAGATGAACCTCAACGGCCTCGTGGTGATCGGCGGCGACGACTCGAACACCAACGCGGCCATGTTGGCCGAATACCTGAAGGCGATCGGCTCCAGCACGGTAGTCGTTGGCGTTCCGAAGACCATCGATGGCGACATGAAGAACGAGCATATCGAGACCTCGTTCGGCTTCGACACCGCTGCGAAGACCTACTCGGAGCTTATCGGCAACATCGAGCGCGACGCCACCTCGGCAGTGAAGTACTGGCACTTCGTTCGGCTCATGGGCCGCGCCGCCAGCCATGTCACGCTCGAGTGCGCCCTGCAGACGCACCCGAACATCACGCTGATCTCGGAAGAGGTACAGGCGAAGGGGACCACGCTCGAGGAGATCGTCGACTACATCACCGATGTGGTAGTGAAGCGTGCCGCCGCGGGCAAGAACTACGGCGTGCTGCTGGTGCCCGAAGGTCTGGTCGAGTTCATCTCTGACATCAAGGCCATGATCGACGAGCTGAGCAGTATCCTCGGCGCGGACGAGCCGGCTCTGGCCGCTATGGCCGATCAGGATGCAAAAGACGCGCACGTGGCGAGCAAGCTCACCGAGCACAGCGCCTCCGTCTACTCCTCGCTTCCGGCTGAAGCGCGCGCCGTGCTCCTCACGCGGGACAGCCACGGCAACGTTCCGCTCTCCCAGGTGGAGACCGAGCGGCTGCTGATCGACCTGGTGACCGCCAAGCTCGACAAGAAGAAGGCTGCCGGTGAGACGAGCGCGAAGTTCAGCCCGCTCTCACACTTCTTCGGCTACGAGGGGCGCTGCGCCGCGCCGTCGAACTTCGACGCCGACTACTGTTACAGCCTCGGCTATGCGGCCGCGCAGCTTGCGCGCGCCGGCGTGACCGGCTACACGGCCAACGTGAAGAATACGACGCAGACTTCGGACAACTGGGTGGCGGGCGGCACGCCGGTCACCATGATGCTCAACATGGAGCAGCGCAAGGGTAAGCCGACGCCGGTTATCAAGAAGGCTCTGGTCGACCTGAATCAGAAGCCGTTCCTGGAATTTGCCCGCAACCGCGAGAAGTGGGCGCTAGGCGACGAATACCTCTTCCCCGGCCCGATTCAGTACTTCGGTCCGACGGAAGTGGCCGATCAGCCGACGATCACGCTTGCGCTGGAGAAGTCGGTCTAGCCCGGTCGTTCAGAACGAGAAGGCAACCGGCCGCCGGGAAGCTCAGGCTTCCCGGCGGCCGGTTCGTTTGATGTGCCACCCGTGCTGCACGGCCCGTCCGGCCGCTACGCGCGAGCGGGCCGCGTGATTCGACTCACGTCGCGGACCGCTCCGCGCGATGCGCTCGTGGTCATAGCGGCGTAGGCCTGCAGGGCCTGCGAGACCCGCCGGGCCCGCGGCGCGTCGGGCTGCCAGGCGAGCGGCCCGCGGCACTCAATCGCCTCGCGCCGTGCGGCCAGTACGCTGTCTTCCACCTCCATGTGGATCTTGCGGTTGGGGATGTCGATGTCGATGCGGTCGCCCGTCTCGACCAGCCCGATAGCGCCCCCTTCGGCCGCCTCGGGCGAGACATGCCCGATGGAGAGGCCGGAGGTGCCGCCGGAAAAACGACCGTCGGTGACCAGAGCGCAGGCCTTTCCGAGCCCCTTCGACTTCAGGAAGCTGGTGGGGTAGAGCATCTCCTGCATTCCGGGCCCGCCGCGCGGTCCCTCGTACCGGATCACCACGATGTCGCCCGACTGCACCACGTTGTTCAAGATTCCGGTAACGGCAGCCTCCTGGCTCTCGAAGACGCGCGCGGGGCCGCTAAAGGTCAGGCACGAGGCATCGACACCGGCCGTCTTAACGATGCATCCGTCCTCGGCGATATTGCCGTAGAGCACCGCGAGCCCTCCATCCTGGCTGAAGGCGTGGGCGGCATCGCGAATGGCTCCGCTCTCCCGGTCAACGTCGAGCGACTCGTAGCGGCGATCCTGGCAGAATGCTTCGGTGGTTCGCACGCCGCCGGGAGCCGCGCGGTAGAAGCGCCGCACCTCCTCGGACTCGGTGCGCGCCACATCCCACTTCGCGATGGCGCTGCCCAGGCTGGCCGCATGAATCGTAGGCGTCCCCGAATGGAGGAGGTTGGCGCGCTCCAGCTCGCCCAGGATCGCAAAGACGCCTCCTGCGCGATGGACATCCTCCATGTGCACGTCGGCCTTTGAGGGGGCGACCTTGCAGAGGTTGGGAACGCTTCGGGAGAGCCGATCGATGTCCGACATGGTGAAATCTACGCCCGCCTCGTGAGCTGCCGCGAGCAGGTGGAGAACGGTATTGGTCGATCCGCCCATGGCGATGTCGACGGTCATGGCGTTCTCGAAGGCTTCCATCGAGGCGATGGCGCGCGGAAGCACGCTGGCGTCGTCATGCTCGTAGAACCGGCGGGTGATCTCGACGATGAGGCGGCCCGCGTTGAGAAACAGCTCCTTGCGGTCGGCGTGGGTTGCCAATACGGAGCCGTTGCCGGGCTGCGAGAGACCGAGGGCCTCGGTCAGGCAGTTCATCGAGTTCGCGGTAAACATGCCGGAGCAGGAGCCGCAGGTCGGGCAGGCCGAGCGCTCCATGGCGAGGCTGTCCTCGTCACTCTCGCGGTCGTCTGCGCCCACGATCATGGCGTCGATCAGGTCGACGGCGCGCTCCTCACCCTTCCAGATCACCTTGCCGGCCTCCATCGGGCCGCCGGACACGAATACCGTGGGCACGTTAAGGCGGAGCGCCGCCATGAGCATCCCCGGCGTGATCTTGTCGCAGTTGGAGATGCAGACCAGGGCGTCCGCGCAGTGCGCATTCACCATGTACTCCACGCTGTCGGCGATCAAGTCGCGGGAAGGGAGGCTGTAGAGCATCCCATCGTGACCCATCGCAATGCCATCGTCCACCGCGATTGTATCGAACTCTTTCGCCACGCCACCCACGCGCTCGATCTCACGGGCTACGAGCTGTCCAATGTCCTTCAGGTGGACGTGGCCGGGGACGAACTGAGTGAAGGAGTTGGCGATGGCAATGATCGGCTTACCAAAGTCCTCATCCTTCATTCCGGTGGCGCGCCATAGGCCGCGCGCGCCGGCCATATTACGGCCATGCGTGGTGGTGCGAGAGCGATACGGGGGCATAGAATGGTTCCTCCCTGGAACGAAAGTCAGGCGCGGTACGCCATCGGCTTATAAAAGAGTATACTGCCTATTCCAGGAGCAATCAACCTGTGCGGAAGCGGGCGAACATCGCCGAAAGGGGGCGTGAAGATGCGGAGCGGGATTGAGCCGGCTGGCCGGCGACACGCAGCGATCTGGGGCGCGATGATCGGCCTGCTGATTCAGGGCCTCACGGGGCGCGCGCAGGGCGCGGCCCCTGTCGTGAACCTCTATCCGGCGGGCGCGGCTACCCTGAAGGGCGCAGGGGAGAAGGAGATTACTCAGCCCGCGAACCCGCAGCCGGGGCAGCGAATCAACTCGATTCGCAACGTCCATGTGCCATCGATCGAGGTCCATCTCGCTCCGGCCGGGCAGGCGAACGGGTGGGCGATGGTGGTCGCGCCCGGAGGCGGACACGAGCAGCTCGTCTGGGGCTCGGAAGGCACCGACATTGCGCGCTGGCTCAACTCCATTGGCGTGAGCGCCTTCATTCTGAAGTATCGCCTGGAGCAGACGCCCAACTACCACTACACGGTGGAGGGCGAGGCCCTGCAGGATACACAGCGGGCCATGCGCATCATCCGGAGCCGGGCGAAGGAGTGGGGTGTAGATCCCATGCACGTTGGCATTCTCGGCTTCTCGGCTGGCGGCGCGCTGGCAGCGCTGGCCGACATCCGATTCGACCGAGGCCACCCCGATTCCGCCGACGCGATCGAGCACGAGAGCTCCCGGCCGGATTTCGTCGGGCTCGTCTACGCTGGCTGGAAGCCGATGGATATTACTGCCCCGAAAGACGCCGCTCCGGCATTTCTGACGAGCGCCGGCAAGGACGACGCGTTCCACGCCCGCGAGACCGTGGAGTTCTACACCTCGCTCTTCAATGCCGGCATTCCGGCCGAGCTTATGATCTATGCTCACGGCGGGCATGGCGGGGCGATCAACCCCCGGAAGGGGATACCGTTCGGAACGTGGCACCTCCGGTTCCTCGACTGGCTCATCGACCAGGGGATGCCGCGAGGAACTGCGCCTGCGCGCCTGTAAGCGCGTTTACCTATCCTTCTGGACTCCTGTCGTGCGTCGCTGGCGAATAGCCTGGCTGCCTAACCCCCGCCTCCTTTCCGGCGCGCGCGCTTCTGCATTGCTCGGGATGCAGAGATCTTCTGTTCGCGCGCTCGCCGTAAATGGGGCTGCGCTAATCGGAGCTTCCCGGCACACCGGGTGGAGGCTGGTCTCAAGCCGGAGGGAAGACCGCTTTAAGGAGAGCACGACCAGGCCGAAGAGCAGCCAGAGCGGGGCCAGCGGTTTCTGCAAGTGGTGGAGCAGAGAGGTCGCGCCGGTCCACAGGGGCTCGGGATCCGCGTTGAAGACGAGGGCAGGTACGTCGTAGAACACGAAGAGCGTGGGCAGCGCAGCGACCATATAGGCGGGGAGCCAGAGCCACCGCTTCTCGCCCCGCAGCGCCAAGAGCACGAACGGTCCCAGGAGCAGCGTGTAGTGGTGCTCCCACACATCCTGATAGCCGAGGAGGAAGATGCAAGTGAGGCCGGCATAGAGCCAGAGCAGCCGTACCTCAAACTCCTCGGCGGCCTCCGGGGCGTCTGGCGCGACCCGAGCCTCCTTGACGGCCTGTATTGCCCGGTAGGTGAGCAGACCGGCCGCTAACGCGAGGGTGAGCAGGACCAGGCTACGGCAGAGGTGGTAGAGCGGGAGCGAATGGTTGGCCAGTCGGAAGAGCAGAGCCATGAGTCCCATATTGCCGGCATGGACCTGCGGGCTCGGGGCGGCATTGGTGGCGGCGAAGAGCAGCCAGTCGGAGGGGTGCGCGAGGAAGTAGAGCGCGCTGGTGCCTAGCAGCAGCGCCAGCGTGAGCGCGGCGGCTCGCGCCCGGCCGCGCAGCAGAGCGATGGGCAGAAAGACTAGCGGCATCATCTTCAGTAGAACGGCAGCGCTCCAGAATAGGTCGCCGGAGGCACGAGGCTCGCCGCTCTTTTCGCGCCATGCGAGGTAGGCCCAGAAGACGAGGCTGCCGGTGAGGAAAGTGAACTGTCCCACGAAGAGCTCGAGGTAGAGCGGGGAGAAGAGAAGCCACATGGCCGCTGCGCCGCGCGTCCGGACCCGATCCGGGCCTGCCTGGAGCGTGAGGCGAATATTGCGAACCAGCGCCATCTCCAGCAACACCAGCCAGAGGGCGTACGCTCGAATGGAAGGAAGCAGCGCCAGCGGAGCGGCCAGGGCGAAGGCGACGGCCGGGGCGTATCGGAAGGGATAGGCGTAGGGGACGCTTCCGATATGGGTGCCGAAGTGGTAGATGGATGCGCCGTGCAGTGCTTCCGCGCCTGCCGCGTAGATGCTGAAGAAGTCGTCGCCTGCGCCGAAGCGGTGCGCACAATCGTTGAACAGAGGATTAAGCCAGCCGAAGCGCAGCGAGAGCAGGAAGAGCGCATGTACCAGGCATCCGATGGCGAACAGCATGGTGGCGCGGCGCTCGGCGCGCAGGCACGATTGATCGGTCATGTTGGTTAATGGTCAGCGGGTTGGGGAATCCGGGCCGGGAGGTGACCCCGGCCCGGAACGGTCACATAGAATCGCGGTCAGTGGGAAACGGCCGACCTAACGGCTGGGCTCTTCGCACGCTTGCGCGCTTCTTGAGCCAGCGTCTCTTTAGCTAGCATACTCTTCCAAGCGTCGCCCATGGCTTGCATCTTCTCTCGACGGCCAGGCGGCGCAAAGGTGGGAAGCAAGTCGATATAGCGTTGGTTCTCTGCGATTGCTTCCCTAAGCGCAGCCAACTTCGGCGCGCCATCGAGGTAGACCCACTCAATGAAGAGTGCGCGACTCAGTGCCCCATGTGTGCCGGGCACGTCCGGGCGAAGTGCCACGGCTTCGCGCCCATACTTCACTCCAAGACGTACCGGACATTGCTTACCAAATGCCCAGTGCGCTAATTGGACCCGAACATCCAGGTCGGCAGCATCGGTGTCGGCGAGCCTTATCCCGACGGGAACATAACCGATATCGAGCTGTTCTCGGATCGATCCGAGCAGGTACCAGGCCCGGGCCAGTTCCCGGGGCCAGGGCGGAGCCAGTGCCGCAAGGGCAGCTCTCAGGTCATTTGGGACTTTCATATCAGGTGTGGCCGGCAGCCTGTATTCCCCATATGCCCAGAGAAACAGAGCCTGCACGTCGCGAGGTGCTCGCAGCGCATTCTGCCTGTAGGTGGCGACCACCTCCGGGTTAAGTCTGCCGTTGGACCCATATCCGTACCTGGCATCAAGGTCGTCTCGCAGTTTCCTGAGCACATGATTCTGCGACCCGGTCGTCCAATTCGAGGTGATCAATTTCCAATTCGGCCATAGGTTCGCCATTTTACTGTCACCTGGCCGCTGCGGATTGGCTCCGACGACCATGGTAGAACAGACCGTCAGCAGACCGAACACTGCCCTGAAACGAGGCAGACGAGTAGATATCACTGTAACCCTCCTAGCGGAGCGTCCACTGTTAATGGGTTTTCAGTGGAGTCAAATGTCCACCCCTACGTGTCAATATGGAGTGAGACAATCCACTACGGTTAAACCACTGCGTTGCGGGCGGGAAGGAATGTATTCATGTCTCACT
>JBBRJW010000118.1:0-7144 GCA_038218705.1 Chthonomonadales bacterium
CGCACTCGCGCTCTCGCCCGAGGAGCAGGACGCGGAGCTCGACTGGGATTCGCCGGCCTCCGTGAACGATCCTCGCCTTGCGACTGGCGGGCCCGGAGTCGCCGAGCGCGCTCCAACTGCCTTCGCGGGCCCCGGCTTAAAGGCACTCGTGGTGCGCGCTGACGCACATGACAACAGGCCCCACTGCCTGAGCCTCTATCTGCTCGACTACCTGCGGAAGGAACTCGCGGTGGACGTCGATGTTTATGACTTGCAGGGATCCCGCCTCGACTCACGCCGATTCGATGGGTATGGCGGGGGCGCTTACGTGCGGTATCGCTTCCGCGGCTCGGTGATTGTGGAGATCCATTCCCTGACGCAGGAGCGCGCGACACTCTCCGCACTCTTTGTCGACCCCTCCCAATGAGGGCCGGCACCGAGCGCAGCGGGTCAGATTGCCCACCTCGCTGGGGTATACTCTGCGTCGAGACTGGCCGGCCATAGATGACGATCATGAACCCGGGACGGCCACCCGGGCAGCAGATTCCGCGCATCCAGGAGATAACTATCCCATGACCTTCCGAATGGCCACCCGCTGGTCCTCGGCCGCGCTCGGCCTCGGCCTCGCAGCATGCTCGCCCCGGCTCTACGCGGCCCCGGCGAAGCCACAGGCTGCGCCACCTCCCCCCAGCCAGGCCGCTGTCATCCTGGCGAGGGTGGGCGCACTGTACAACGGCGTGACGACGTACCAGGGCACGTTGACTCAGCACAATTCGGGCGTCGATCCAAAAGGCAAGTCCTTCTCGATCACGATCGTTCGAACCTTCAAGTTCAAGAAACCTAACTATATTCGGATCGATTCAACCGTTACGGGCGCCCGTCCCGACGGTAAGTCAAAGTCCGAACATGAGATCACTTATTGTGATGGCAAGATCGTCACCTCCTGGGCACCTGAAAAGAAGAAGTATGTTCGCAAGCCGGCCCCGCCGCAGGCAAGTCTCGGGGAGATTCTGCCGGCCACAAGTGGAAAGTCGGATGGCCAGTTCACGGTTGATAGCAGTAAATCGGTCGACGGTTCCCCGGTCTATATTCTGCAGCAGGTTTTGCCGCCTCTGCCTCCGACTGCTACCCGGGCCCAGATCGCCAATTACCGGAGCGTGCACGCGCCGGTAATCACGGTGACTCAGAAGGACTATCATATGATCGGCCTGGCTCTTGGCAAGGGCACCTCCGCAGTCTCGTTTAGGTTCTCCGATCAGACCTTCAATGGTCCGATCGGAAACTCCACATTCTCCTTTGTTCCGCCCCGCGGCAGCCATGAGATTAAGCCCGTTGCACCCGGGCAGCCTCAGGGAATGCCGGGCTCCCTTCCCCGCCAGGCGCCTAACAAGAAGCCCGGCCGGTAATGTCCTCGCGAACGCTAAGGCTCCTTCTCGTTCGTCATGGGGTCACCGCCTGGAACCGTGAGATGCGGATGCAGGGACATACGGATATTCCTCTCGACGAGGAGGGCCTGCGGCAAGCAGAGCGCCTCGCCGCGCGTGTTGCGTCGCTGGCTGCTCCTCCCGTCGCCATCTACTCCAGCGATCTCACTCGCGCTCGCCAGACCGCGGAGGCCGTGGCGAATCGCCTCGGTCTGGAAGTGCGCACTACCGCTCTTCTTCGCGAGACGATGCTTGGCGAATGGGAGGGCCTCAACCGCGAGGAGATTCGTGGGCGCGGCGATGCCGAGCATCTCGTGAGGTACCTGTTTGACCCTCACCAGCACCGTCCCCCCGGGAGTGAGACGCTCGAGGCAGCCTGGGAGCGAATGCATACGGCCATCGACGGCGTCCGCGCCGACTGGCCGCAGGGCGGCACCGTCTGCGTGGTGGGTCACGGCGGAAGCCTGCGTGCGCTGATCTGTTCGGCTCTCGATGCCCCAATTACCTCGATGCGCAGGCTGTTCCTCGACAACACGTCGCTCTCGATCCTTGAAGAGGTGCCCGGGCCAGCCGGTATGCTGCGCCGCGTTGCGCTCGTGAACGACACAAGCCACCTGCGCGAGCCGGTCAACGTGTAATGCCCACGGTTCTCAGCCCGACGATCTACTTCCGCCGCAACCTCGGCAAGACACTGCCGATGGCTTTCGTAGTGATGCTCGCCATTACACTGGTAGCGAGCGTCGTTACCATTGTCCACTCCATCGACCTCACGGTCTACACCCTCTACGGTTACAACCGGTACCTTACAGGACTGACGCCTCGCAATACGCTAACGATCGATGACGCTCAGGTCAGCCGGATCAAGAAGCTGCCGGAGCTGGGCTTCCTCTTCCCCTCGCACTCCTATTCGACCCGCGTGAAGACGATTTTCGGCAAGATGGTTTTCCCTCTCTTCGGCCTCGATGCGCCAGGCCGCGAGATGCTGCTTCAGCGGTGCGGGCTCCACATCGTACAGGGGCGAATGGTAGTGGATGGGGCCCCGGAAGCGGTGATGTCCGACGACGTTGCACGCAACCTCGGGCTCAAGCTTGGCGACGTCGTCTGTGAGCCAAAGTCCGAAGACGCCTACGCGCCGGTGCCCGTGCGGCTCGTCGGCCTGCTCCGTGGGCCGGTGTGGCTGGGCCTCACCTCGCGGGCCCTGGCAGACACCTACTCGCCGCTCTCCTGGTCCGGCTACCTCGCCTTTGCTCCAACGCGCGACCCGGAGGCCGAGCGACGGCTGGATGACGCCATCGAGCACGTCGTCGAACCGGGTCAGGTGCGTATCTGGCGATACAGCGGGCTCTTGAAAGAGACTCAGAGCTCACTCTCAAACCTCTACCTGATTCTCAACATTGTCATTGCCATCATCGTCTTCGCCATCTCGTTTGTCTGCGGCCTCCTGTCGAACATCTACTTCACGCAGCGCCTGCCCGAGATCGCGACACTGGCGGCGATCGGCTATCCTCGCGGGCAGCTCCTCCGCCGCGCGCTCGGCGAGACCTTCCTGCTCTGCCTGTTCGGCTGGGCCATGGGCTCGGTCGTCACCTGCGCCGGACTGGTGGCGCTCCGGGAGATCGCCCTCAAGCCGCGCGGGCTGCTCCTGAATCCCATCGATCCGGGCGCATATGCATTTACCCTGCCCCTCCCTATCGCGATCACCGTCTTCGCGCTGGTGACCCTTGGCGTTCGCCTCTCCCGCCTTGACCCCGTCTCCATTATCGAGCGTCGCGGCTAGGCAACGGCCGGCCGGATAGAACCGACCATGCCGCTCAGGCCCCCCTGGTCCCGCACGACGTGCGTGTCCCTTCCGCGGACACTTCGCCTGCTGACCCGCAGGAAACCCGTGCCCGCGCGCGGAACAACCCGCCATGCAACCGCCCACGCAACTCGCCCCTTACCAGGGCTCGCCGTCCCTGCCTGCCGACTGGCCTGCGCCCCTCGCGATCGCTCGCCCCGCCTATGCCGCGGACGTGGTCGCCGCCGTCGGGGAGGCCCGTGCGAAGAGTTTCGCACTCGTGCCAGTTGGCGGCGGAACGCGCCTCGATATGGGCTTCCCGCCCTCGCGCGACTATGCGGTACTCCTCACCACGGGCCTCGACCAGCTTATCGACTACCAGCCCGACGATATGACCGTCACGTGCCAGCCCGGCATTTCGCTTGCGGCGCTGGCCGGCATCCTTGCCGAGCGCGGCCAGCGCCTGCCGCTCGACACCTCGCTTCCGGCTCGCTCCACTCTGGGAGGCGTCTTCTCATCCTCCGCCAGCGGCCTCTCGCGCGCTGCGCTGGGCGGACCCCGCGACCTTCTGCTCGGGCTGCTCGTGGTAACCGCTGACGCCCAGGTGGTCAAAGGGGGAGGGAGAGTGGTGAAGAACGTTGCCGGGTACGACCTGCCCAAGCTCTTCATCGGCGCATGGGGAACGCTCGGCTGCATCGTCGAGATGACCCTGCGCGTCGGCCCGATCCCGGAACGGGAGCTCACGCTCGCGTGGCGAGCGCCCTCCGTTCCTGAAGCGGCATCCGCGGCCCGTCAGCTCTGGGAGGGCCGATTGGCGCTCACGGCGGCAGCCGCCACGGACGAGCCAGATGGCAGGGCGCGGCTGGTAGTCAGGCTGGAGGGGGGAGATGAGCGAGTGGAGTGGCAGCGCGCGGAGATCTGCGCTCGCCTGCACGCGGCGGGTTGGAGTGCAGAGGCCGAGGAGTGGGATGCGGACGATCAGACGGCTCTGCGCGACGCGCATGCCGCACCGGGAGCCGGCGATGCCGTCGCTCGCGTCATTTGCCTTCCTGCTGAGCTGGCAGCTCTGCTCAGTGCGCTAGCGCCCCTGCAGCCGGCGGGGATCGTGGCATCTGCCGGCGATGGAGTCGTCTCCATGCGATTCATGGAACCCGCGCCAGGGCTTGCGCCAGCCATTGTCCGACTGCTCCCCGCACAGTCCCGCCTTACGTGGCCTGCCCTGCCGCCGGCCGCTCGCCCCGCGGCGTGGGCGCCCTGGGGGCCGCCCGATGGCACACACACCCTCCAGCGCGGCCTCAAGCAGGCGCTCGATCCGGATGGGCTCTTCAGTCCTGGCCGCTTTCTTGCCGGCCTGTAGCAAACGAGCAAACTCTCCTCACTTCGCAGCTGAGGGGTAAGCAACCAGGATTGAGACTCTGCGATTGGAGAAGTGGAGCGGGTCGTCTGGCCGCAGCAGCTTGTTGTCCGCGTAGCCGCGAACGGCGAGCACCTGCCGGGCATGCAGTCCCTGGTCCTCCATCGCCCTCCGCGCGCTGTTCGCGCGGTCGGCGGAGAGCTCCCAATTGGAGTAACCCATTCGGCCTTTGAGCGGATGGCTGTCTGTATGGCCTTCAATCATGATAGGGTTCGGCAGCTTCCCGAGCTGGCCGGCCATCAGTCGCAGCAGCCGAACGGTCCGCGGCTTGAGCTGCGCGCTGCCCGCATCGAAGAAGAGGGCATCGGTCTTCTCCATGAGCTCAATTCGAAGCCCATCGTCTGTCATGTGCACTTCCACGGAATCGCTCAGGGCGCTGAATTCTGGCGACTTACGCATCTCGGTCACGATGGCGGCCTCTGCCGCCTTCAGCGCCACAGCAAGGTCCGCTCCCCCTGCGCCGCTCTTCGGAACCAGCGGACTCGGCTTACCATCCTGCAGGGCGGCCTGATCTCCGCCAGAGAGCGGACTCTTTCCGCCCTGGGTCGACCGATTGAAGCCCACGGGGTCCCGGAAGTAGGACTGAATCGCCTGCTTAACCGGCTTATCGAGGCCAACAATCCACATGACCAGAAAGAAGGCCATCATCGCGGTCACAAAGTCGGCGTAGGCCACCTTCCAGGCCCCGCCGTGGTGTCCGGCATCGCCCTTCTTCTTCTTGATGATTCTAATCGTTGGCGCGTCGTCCGCCATCTCGCCCTCTTCTCCTGCCCCGAATTTCTATTACAGTGTCGGGCTGTCCTAGGCGGCTTGCGCCTGACTCCCACCGGTGTTCTTGACAGCGCCCTCCATTTCGGCGAAACCAGGCCGCGCGCCTGGCTCGATGTTCCGCCTTGCGAACTCCACCGCCGTCAGGGGCGCATCGCCTCTTGCAAAGGAGAGCAGGGCACACTTGATGCAGTTCATATACATCTCTTCAGAGACCGCCTGCGCCTTCAGTGCGGCCGCGATCGGCCCAAAAAAGCCGTATGCGAGCAAGATCCCAATAAACGTCCCTACCAGGGCCGCGCCGACCTTGTGACCGATCTCCGCAGGCGGTCCGCCAATGGCGCCCATCGTGATCACAACTCCCAGAACAGCCGCGACAATTCCGAAACCGGGCATTGAGTCCGCGAGGCTGCCGACGATATGCGAGGGATGGAGCAATTCGTCGTGGCTCGCCTCGAGGTCCATGTCCATCATATCGGCCAGGTCGTAGTTGCCGACCGACCCGGAGACCACTACTTTCATCGTGTCGGCGAGAAACGCCAGGGCATGGTGGTTGCCACAGAAACTCGGATATTTCGCAAAGAACTTACTTTCGTGTGGGTGCTCCACGTGTGCATCGAGCGCTACCAGTCCCTCCCGTCTTGCCATCATGAAGAGGTCGTACAGCATCTTCAGCAGCTCCATGTAGCAGGCCTTGGTGAACGGGTTGCCCTTCAGCAGGCCGACCAGGGCCTTGACCGTGTGCAGAACCGCCGAGAGCGGGTTGGCAATGAGAACACTTCCTAGGCCCGCCCCGCCGATAATGATCAACTCGGTGAACTGCATCAGCGCCGCGACCTTGCCCCCCTCCATCATGAAGCCGGCCAGAATTGCGCCGATTACGACCAAGGATCCGATGATCACAAACATGCTGGAACCCTCTATTCTCCAATTCGCTGGCTTCTGCCGCGGCTTGATTGTAGGCCGGCGCCAGTGTTTTCCACAGGCCGGCGCAACCACGATGGAGAAACTGCCGGGCAAACCCCGTATAATTGCAGAGTCCGCGGATTGCTTCCGCGCTTCCGGGTTCTATTGCATTCGGTGGCCTCTGCATGTCAGAATTGCGCGTACCGCGCTCTCCGGCAACTTCTGGCGAAGGTATCCAGGACTGTTACCGGCTGCGCTAACGTACTGTGGAGAGCCTGCCGTGTTCGATAGGCCTAATCCCCGCCGCGCTCCAGGCCAATAATGGGAGTGTAAGCAGCCTTCTCCGAAGGCGAGGCAGCGGGCTCGGCAGGCGGCCACCGGCAGCAACTCACAGTGAGCGGGATACCGAGGATAGGGCGCCCCACGCGGGCCCGCCCGGAGACCCCACCCCGCATGTCACACTGCAACTTGACCCGGCTTCGGGAAGGAACCCTCATATATGAACATCTGCGTCATCGGTACGGGATATGTAGGACTGGTTACTGGCTGCGTCTTCAGTGATCTCGGCAACGAGGTGGTCTGCGTCGACAACAATCCCGACAAGATCGCAATGCTCGAGCGCGGCGAGATGCCGATCTACGAGCCAGGCCTCGAGGAGCTTGTCCGCAGGAACGTTGAGGATCGGCGGCTCTTCTTCACGGGCGACCTTGCAGAAGCCGTCGAGCGCGCAGAGGTGGTCTTCATCTGTGTGGGCACCCCTCCCCTGGAGAATGGCGACCCCGACATGACCTATGTCACGGAAGCCGCCAAGGGCATCGCCCGTGCCCTGAACCGGTACAAGGTGATTGTCAACAAGTCTACCGTTCCGGTGGGCAC
>JBBRJW010000119.1:0-7129 GCA_038218705.1 Chthonomonadales bacterium
AAGGGCGTTCCCAGCCCGCTGGCGCTGATCCTCGATATTACGCCGCGACCGCTGGAGAAAGTACTCTACTTCGCGTCGTACATCGTTACGTTCGTGGACCGGGCGCGAATCAACCAGGAGATCCCGGAGATTCGTGACTCGGTCAAGCTGGAACTCGAAGAGATCACCATGGACCGGGCCGGGATTGCGGACCGCCTGCAGGCCGAGTTCAACAAAGAGGTGAAAGAGCACCAGCCGAGCGGCGACGAAGAGGCCGATCTGGAGCGCGAGATCTGGGATGCCGAGATAACGGCCCAGAAGCAAGCCTACATGATCGAGCGGATCAAGCAAGAGGAGAAGGATGCGCAGGAGCGGATGGACGAACTCGTCGCGTCGCTTGCGCTGCTGGAGAAGGTGGAGAAGCGCCAGCTTATCAGCGAGGACCAGTTCCGCGCCATCGAGCGGCTGCTCGAAGTCCTGACCCGCCGCCTGGACTCCGATTGGTACGAAGCGTTTCGCGCCGGTCTCGGCGGCCAGGCCATAAAGGATCTGCTGCAGGAGATCGATCTCGACAAGCTCTCCCGCGAACTGCGCAACGAAGTCGCCAACACGCTCGGGCCGAAGCGCATCCGCGCTATTAAGCGGCTTGAGATCACGGAAGCGTTCATCGCGTCGAAGGCGCGTCCCGAGTGGATGATCCTGGACGCCGTACCTGTCATTTCGCCCGAACTGCGCCCGATGGTGCAGCTCGACGGCGGCCGTTTCGCGACGTCCGACCTGAACGATCTTTACCGTCGTATCATCAACCGCAACAACCGGCTCAAGAAGATCACCGAGATTCGAGCGCCAGAGAGCATCGTCAACCACGAGAAACGACTGCTGCAGGAGGCGGTAGACGCCCTCATCGACAACGGACGCAGAACCCGCCCTGTCGTCGGCTCCAACAACCGCGCGCTCAAATCGCTCTCCGACATGCTCAAAGGCAAGGAAGGCCGCTTCCGAAAGAACCTCCTCGGCAAGCGCGTCGACTACTCCGGTCGCTCCGTCATCGTCGTGGGGCCCCACCTCAAGCTGCATCAGTGCGGGCTGCCCAAGGAGATGGCGCTGGAACTCTTCAAGCCCTTCGTCATGAAGACGCTGGTGGAGCGCGGCTATACTGGCAACATCAAGACCGCCAAGCGCATGATCGACAAGATGCGCCCGGAAGTCTGGGACGCGCTCGAAGACGTGATCCGGGAGCACCCCGTCCTGCTCAACCGCGCGCCTACGCTCCATCGCCTCGGCATCCAGGCGTTCGAGCCGATCCTCGTGGACGGTAAGGCCATCCAGGTCCACCCGCTGGTTTGCCACGCCTTCAACGCCGACTTCGACGGCGACCAGATGGCCGTGCATGTGCCGCTCTCGGCGTATGCTCAGGCAGAAGCCCGCATCCTGATGCTGGCCTCCCACAACCTGTTCAGTCCCGCGCACGGCGGACCGATTGTGGCCCCGGTGCAGGACATCGTGCTCGGCAACTACTACCTCTCGATGATCCGCGAGCTTGGCCCTGAACTGGAGCCGCGCGACCAGATCTTCTCCAGCCCCGAAGAGGCGATGCTGGCCTACGACACCGGCGAGCTCGATATCCACGAGCCGATCGCCGTTCGCCTGCAGCACCGCGCCGACATGCAGGAGGGAACCGAGCGTGTCCAGCGCATCGTCGGGCTGGTGAAGCGGCATGGGGGTTGGTATCGGTTCGACGAGGACAAGAAGCTGGTTCCGCTGGGGGAGAAGGAGACCGTCCAGGCAGCGTCGCTGAAATACTGTACGACGGTGGGCCGCCTGATCCAGAACCAGATCCTGCCGGAGAAGCTCAAGTACACAGACAAGTATCTGCTTCATACCATGAAGAAGAAGCAGATTTCGGAAGTCATCTCCGACGTATACGAGAGCCACGGCAAAGAGGCGACGATCAACTTCCTCGACGAGATCAAGGCGATCGGCTTCAAGTACGCGATGAAGGCCGGTATCACGATCTCGATGACCGACATGGACGTTCCGGAAGAGCGCAACAAGATCATCCAGGAGACGGAAGCGGCGGTCATCAAGAACAACAAGCAGTACGATCGCGGCCTGCTCTCTCCGGCGGAGCGCAAATCGCGCGTGCTGCATCTGTGGCTGGGCGCCTCGGAGTTGGTCGCCGATGCGATCATGACCAACCTCCAGCAGTACAACCCGATCTATATCGTTACCGACTCGGGCGCTCGCGGCTCCAAGAAGCAGGTGACGCAGCTTTCGGGCATGCGGGGCCTGATGACGGACCCGTTCGGAAACCTGATCGAAGACCTGCCGATCAAGTCCAACTTCCACGAAGGACTGACGGTTCTCGAGTTCTTCGTATCTACCCACGGCGCCCGCAAAGGAATGGCCGACACCGCACTTCGAACCGCTGACGCAGGCTACCTGACGCGCCGCCTTGTCGACGTCGCGCAGGATGTCATTGTGCGGGCAGAGGACTGTATCGAGCCTGGCAAGCCTATTCCCGGTATCGTGGTCGGGGAGAGCCTGGAAGGCGGAGATGTTCAGGAGAAGATCAGTGAGCGCATCAAGGGCCGGTATCCGACGGAAGACATCGTCAACCCGATTACAGGCGAGCTGATTGTCGCAGGCAACTCGGATATCGAAGATCCGAAGGCGCGGCTGCTGGACGACATCCGGATCGCGCTTGACGATATCGTGGTCATTGCGACGGGCGAGGCGCTCGTCAGCAAGGGTGACGCGATGACGGTCAAGGATGCCGAGGCGCTGCTGACGAAAGAGGTTCGGCGCGCCGGATCGCTGCGGAAAGACAAGGCAGCCGAGACACTCTACGACATCACGACGTCGATGAAGATCAAGGTCCGCTCCGTACTGACATGCGAACTGCGGCAGGGTGTCTGCGCAAAGTGCTACGGTCGCGACCTGGCAACGGGCCGCCTCGTGGACATCGGCGTAGCGACCGGAATCATCGCGGCACAGTCGATCGGCGAGCCGGGAACGCAGCTTACGATGCGTACCTTCCACACGGGAGGCGTCGCCGGTAAGTACCTGACGGGAGTCGCCAACGTTAAATCCAAACGACAGGCGACCCTCCGCGAACTGCACCAGGACATTCAGACCGGTCTCGTCAAATTCGAGGAGGCCGAAGGCTCGGAGCGCGAACGTGTCCGCTCGATCCAGGCGGTGCTCAAAGTGCTCGAAGACCAGGTTAGCGGTCTGCTGCGAGTCGTGGAGCTGTTCGAGGCCCGAAAGCCCAAGGGACAGGCCATCGTCACCGAGCATGCAGGTATGATCACGGCGATTGAGAGCAAGGGCCTTCGCAATGTGGTGATAAAGACCCCTCAGCTCCTGAACGATACGCTGGCTCACCAGGGGCTTGGAACGGACGCGCTGAGCGCGGACGAGATTCTGGACGAGAGCGGCGAGCCTATTGTGAAGGCAGGCGAGTCGCTTACCGACAAGGCGCTCAAGAAGATTGTCCAGATGGGCATCAAGAGCGTGATGCTTCGGAAGTCGTATATGGTACCCTACCGCGGCGATCTGGAAGTCGAGCCAGGACAGGAAGTTCAGCCCGGCGATCGTCTGACCGAGGGGCCGCTGGACCCGCAGAAGGTTCTGGAACTCCAGGGCCCGCGCGGCGTGCAGACCTATCTGGTTCAGGAAGTCCAGAGCGTCTATAAGAGCCACGGCGGCGTCGATATCAACGATAAGCATATCGAAGTCATTGTCCGGCAGATGCTCCGCAAGCGCAAAATCCGCCATCCAGGAAACAGCCGCTTCCTGCCGGGGCAGATCGTGGATAAGTTCGTGTTCGAAGACGAGAATACGCGCGTCCGCAATAGCAACGGCGTCGAGGCGATGGCGGACTGGGTGCTGCTCGGGATCACGGAAGCCAGCCTTGCGACGGAGAGCTTCCTCTCGGCGGCCTCCTTCCAGAAGACCACCCGCGTCCTGACGGAGGCGGCGGTCCGAGGCAAGAAGGACGACCTGGTCGGCCTGAAAGAGAACGTGATCATCGGACGCCTCATCCCGGCCGGAACGGGCCTCCCTGCTTACCGCAGCCTGGAACTCGCTACGCCGGACGGCGTTCCGCTCATCGTGGAACCGTCCCGATCCGACGAGCGCACCCTGCCGCTCGTGGAAGAAGAAGAGGACGATATTCCGCTGCTCGGCAGAACGGCCGGCCGGCCCGATCCGCTCCCGATCGACGGCATGCACGAAATCGAGGAGATGTCCACGGAATCGGCGGACGACGCTGCCGGCGGGGACGAGGGCGACGACCTGATGGCGCGCCTCCTCGCTACGATGGGCAACGGCTCGGACGAAGAGATGGAGATGGTGGAGGAAGGCTAGCGGCCTTCTCCAACCCCCTGGCCCCCAAATTTGGGGGAATGAATGCGCCCCTCCTCCGAATTTGGAGGAGGGGTTTTCTATTCGTGGAATTAATAGGCACGGATACCGAGAGGATTTGCCGGTTCTGCTGGAGCACATTGGTGCCACGATGAACCCGTCACAGAGGATTAGGAAAGGGATGACGCAATGACGCAATTGGCACAACGTACGTTCAACGATGCAGAAACGTGGAGCGGTTTGGAGCGCGACTTGCGGTTCCGCCCGGCGGAGTGCGAGACTCCACGCCGCTTGACGCGCGCGCAATTGGAGCACTATAACGACCGGGGCTTCGTGAAGAACCTGCGCGTCTTCAGCGAGGACGAGATTGCCGAGCACCGTCACTATTTCGACCGGCTTCTCGCGAAGCAGATGAACGAGGGCGGCGACAGTTATTCACTTCGCCGGATGCAGCGCTTCTGCCAGCCGCTCTGGGACATCATCACCAACCCGGTCATTCTCGACCACGTCGAGGACATCATCGGCCCGAACATCGTCGCGTGGGGACAGCAGTACTTCTGCAAGCTGCCCGGTGACGGCAAGCCCGTGTCCTGGCACCAAGACGCTTCTTATTGGCCGCTCACTCCCGCGCGAACCGTCACCATGTGGCTGGCGGTGGACGATGCCGACCGCGAGAACGGCGCGATGCAGGTGATCCCCGGCACGCATAAGCTCGGCCACCTGGAGTTCGACCTTAGCGGGGCCGAGGACGACAGCGTCCTGCCGCAGAAGATCAAGGGCATCGAACAGTATGGCGAACCGGTCTATTTCGAGATGATGGCCGGCGAAATGTCGCTGCATGCCGACATGCTGGTCCATGGGTCCGATCCGAACCGCTCTAATCGCCGCAGGTGCGGCCTGACGATTCGCTACGCCGCCGCGGAAGTCCGCTCTCTGGACGACGGCTGGAACAAGAACAGCATTCTGTGCCGCGGCGTCGATCCGGACCACCACTGGGCCAGCATCCCCCGCCCGGAGACGGACTATCTCGCTGCCGGTTAACATCCTGCCTCAAAGGAGGTTTCGAATGACAGCGCTTCCACTGACCCGGCGTAAATTCACATCGGAAGAGTATCTGGTGATAGAGCGCGCGGCCAGTACTCGCAGCGAGTTCTTCGACGGCGATATCTACGACATGGCGGGGGCTAGCGAATCCCACACCATTATTTGTGACAACATCTCAGGTGAGATCCGCACCCGGCTAAAAGGCACCTCGTGTCTGGGAATGTCACAAAACGTGAAGGTCCCCGCGGGGGGTATGAGATTGTTCGCCTACCCGGATTATTTGATCGTGTGCGGCGAACGGCGCTATTCTGATTCCAGACTGGATATTCTCACAAATCCGCTGGTACTCTGGGAAGTGCTGTCTCCGTCGACTGAATTGTACGATCGAACGACTAAATTCGAGCTTTACAAGCAGATTGAGTCCTTGCGCGAGTATGTGCTGGTCGCGCAGGACCGGCCAGTCATCGAACACTGGGTACGAATGGACGATGGTTCCTGGCGACAAAATGTGTTAATGGGAAGGGCTGCAGTCCTAACACTGGAGGCGGTCCCCGTCGCGGTTCCATTCGCTGAACTGTACGATCGAATCGAATTTTCTGCAACGCCGTCTCGATAGTGGATCATTAAGAAAGGGAGTGAAGATGGGCAGAACCCCCCAAACTAAAGGCCCCTGCGTCTTTTGCGGTAAGGTCATGACGGGTACCGGAATGACCAAGCATCTTATGACTTGTCCAAAGCGCTTGGAGCAGCTCACCACGCCTTCCAAAAAACCGGACGCCGTGCAGCCTCTATACCATCTGTTTGTGCGCGACCGCTACAGCAATCAGTTCTGGCTGCACCTGGAAATGAATGGATCGGCGAAACTCAAGGACCTGGATCGCTACCTTCGCGCCATCTGGCTGGAGTGCTGCGGTCACATGAGCAAATTCACGGTAGACGGCTGGGGCAGTGGGGACGTTCCCATTTCCTGGACGGCTGCGCGTGCGTTCGAAAGCCTCCCGGAGGTTATTCACCTCTATGACTTCGGGACGACCTCAGAGACGGTCATTCGGGTGGAAGCATTTCGCGAAGGCATGCCGCTGACGCGTCATCCGATCATGCTGATGGCCCGCAACGATCCTCCCGAAGCGACTTGCATGGAGTGCAACGCCCGCGCAACGCACATCTGCGAGGAGTGCATGATCGAGCGCGAAGAGAGCGGGTTACTCTGCAACGCGCATGTGGAAGGCCATCCCTGCCACAATTACGGCGAACCCGTCCCGCTCGTCAATTCGCCGCGCCTGGGAATGTGCGGCTACGACGGCCCCGCCACGCCGCCGTATTGACGGCGTGCAGCAGGGGCGCGGTTCGCCTTCCGTAAATCGTCCTGGGTGTCCAGCGATTACGGGACCACATCGAAAACGCCGGTATTGTTAATTCGGTAGGCACGAAAATGACCGTCAATGGTGAAAATGCGATGGATATTGAGGCTTTCCGCGATCGCGACCAGTGAAGCATCGGCGGCATCCATCGGAATAACCTGATACTGCCGCATAAGCGTATCCATTCGGTCGCCTTCGGCGTCGGAAAGTTGATGCAGCACAACGGTACCGTTTCGCCGAAGCTGCCAGAGAGCATCCTGTGCGCGATACCCGCCCTCTTTATGCAGCAGGTACATAGCTTCGGTAAAGCAGGGCCAGGTTGCTAGGAGCGGGGACCTCGGAAGCGTTCGAGCTGCGGTAACGCATCGCGCGTGATC
>JBBRJW010000120.1:0-7127 GCA_038218705.1 Chthonomonadales bacterium
TCTTGCAATCCGCCATCGGGTTGCTTTCGGCAGCCTCGGCGCTACTACTGATCGGGCCGCCGCGCGCCAGAATCGCGAGCAGTTCGGTTTTCATGCTCATCGTCGCGACGATGCCGAGATAGAGCAGGATCACCGTGATCACCGCGTCGAACGAGATGCGGAAGAGCGCATTCGGCAGCGGGGAGAGGAGCGAGTAGAGCGGAAGCGAGAGCAGGATGCCGAGCACGGCGCCGGTGAGCACCGCAATCTTGTCCGGCGCGGACATCTGCTCCAGCGCCCGGCCCGCGCGGATAATCACGTCACCGATACGCGGCCCGACGTAGAACCCGAGAAGCACTCCCACCAGCGTCAGCGCAATGGTGACCTGGAGCGGGTAACTGGGGCCCATGTCGCGAACTGCGGCAGCGGCGCGAAGCTGGGTACCGATATATGCGCCGAGGCTGCCGAGCATGGCGCTAAACGCCACGGTGAAGAGAGCCCGGAAATTCAGAAGTCGCATCGAGGCGTCACCTCCTCTCCTACATTGAGTGTTTGGAAACGGTGCGCGCTCACTGCATGGCGGAGCGCACGGTTATTTTCAGCCGACCGACCACTGCGATCGAGTCGAACATCTGGGTCACATCGCCCTGCGCGAATTTGATGTGGGAAGCATCGACAAACGGCACGGGGTTCAGTGGATCAAACAGGGTGGGATCAAAGGCGATCCAGTTCCCAAGATAGCACTCGGCCCACGCGTGATAGTAGAAACGGTCCTGTGCGTAGACGATTCCAGCGCAGAGCCTCGTTGGGATCCCGGAGGCACGAGCCAGCGCGGTGAAGAGCGTCGCGTAGTCGCGGCAGACTCCGCGAGGCCGTCCCAGGATATCGGTCGCTGAGCGCGGCACTCCGATGCTGGCATCGGGTGTCATCGTCTCGTGCACCCAGTTCCGAATAGCGACCGCGATCTTGAACGGGCTCTTCTGATCGCCGCGAATGCGTGCGGCCTGCTCGGTAATCTCGGGCGCATCCACGGGCAGGTAGGCCGCCTTCCCAAGATAGGAGGCCATGCCGGCTGGCACGGGCGAATCGGCAGGGGGCTTGTCCTCGTCGATCTGCTCGGCCGTAACCGTCACCTCGGCCTGGTATGGAGCCACGGGCTTTGCGCCTACGAGAGCCTCGTGCTGGCGGCCGTCGGAAATCAGCAGCTTCTTGGTTGGAATGCCCGCGATCACCACTTTGAGCGAGCGCAGCGTTCGCGGGTTCTCAATTGGCTTATCGGTTCGGATGGCAGTCGCCACTGCGAAGTCCGACGGAGGCGTGTAGTGCTTCGCGCCCGGCGCGGTGGCGTGGGCGATGGCTGGTGAGATAGATCCGAGGTTCTGCGCCTGCTCCTTCGACTCCGTCACGGTCTTGAGGCTCACCGGGCCGAGGGCCATCTCTGCGACCAGCAGGTCGCCCTTCTCATCAACCCAGGAGGTCATCTGCCCGACCGCAAGGCTGATCAGCACCACATAGGCGTCGACGACCTTATCGCTGTTAGCCCGGATCCGCGCCTTGCCGGTTACTGAGAGCGTGGCTGTCTCGAGTGCGACGCTCACAGGCTCCAGGTACGAGAAAGAATAGGTCTTGCCCGCTGCGAGCGCCTTGCCCTCCGTGAGCGTGTTTGTATCCGCGGCGATATTGGCGTCGGCCGGGATGTCGATATCCTTAGAGGTGGCATCCGGGCCTTTGCCCACTTTGCAGTGGATCTTGTGTGCTGTGTAATCGTAAGTCGCTGATACCAGAAGTCGGCTTCCGTTGGAGGCGATATCGAAATACTGGACTATTGGCCGGCCCTTCAGGTCTGTGGTGGTCTCCGTCACGCTCTGCTGACGAACGGACTGCCCCAGCAGCTGAATAGCAGTGGTCTCGCGGCCTGTCTGTTTCAGCGCTGGCTTGCCGAGATAGAACGTCGGCTCCGTGCGCTCTACGCTGAAGCCGATTTTGTTGTCACCCATGTAGATACCGGACCATGTCTCATGCGCGGCGGTCGTAGCGGAGGGAGCAGGCTGGAGGTGGGCGTGGAACGACAGCCCATAGGCCAGAGGGGCATGAGCTGCTATGAAAAACAGAATCGGCAGCGACAGCAAGACACGCCGGAGGCGCGCAGAGCTGCGCGACCGGAAGGATCTGAACGGCATCGGGCCACTCCTCGGCAGACCTATCCGGAGCGAGCAAGCCGCGGCAACCTTCCGGGTGCGTGCGGCAGGGCAGCCTCCGTCGACGGTACGAATGAAAGGTTCCGGCGGCGCTCGTCTTGCCTGGCGCGGAAGGCCCATCGCAGCAGAGTGGCGGCAGCCCGGCTCTTGTTGATGGCCGTATTATACCACGGCCGGGCTTCGGAACGGCGGGAGCGTGCGCGGTATTCGAGGGCGTGAATCCCCCGGGCGGGCAGCATCCGGCCGGATTGGTATCAGGCGGTACGCGCCAACCTCGGCCGCCGGGATTCTCGGCTGGTAATTCGCACCGGACTCATCGCCAGGCAGGCAAATCGCTACTCCGTGTAGAGGCGTGGCAGACGGGCCGTGAGGCAGGTGGGGATCTCGTGCTCCGTGGCGTCGATCCGGGCCGCGATCTCTTCCACGCGGATCTCCTCGTCGACCTGACGGCCAATACAGACGGCCACGTCATCTGGCGCCACGTCGGGAATGTCGGTCACATCGACCATCAACTGATCCATGCAGACCCGGCCGAGAATCGGGGCGCGCTCCCCACCGAGCAGCACTGCCCCGCAGTTTGAGAGCCGCCGTGGAAAGCCATCCCCGTATCCGATGAGCACGGTCGCGATGCGCGTGGGACGTGTGAGCCGGTAAGTTGCACCGTAGCCGACGTGATGCCCCGGCTTCAAGGAGCGGACCGTGGCGACGCGCGCCTTCACCATCATGGCCGGGCGGACCTCCGGAAGCTCGCCCGCGGCCACGCGCGCCGCGATCTCAGCGCGTGAGAGAGGCGGGAGAGCCGGTGACTCCGCTCCGTTGTCGGGTGTGCCGACCGTGGCGCCGGGCAGCGGAGGGTAGATTCCGTAGAGCAAGAGGCCCGGACGGACCAGCCCGCCATCGAGCCCAGGGAAGCGGAGCACGCCGGCGCTGTTGCACTGATGTACGAGCTCGAAGCGCGCGCCCTGCGCCTCCAGCTCGGCAGCAGCCTTTTCGAAGTAGAGCTCCTGAAGCACGGTGAAATTGGTGGATGCGCCATCGGCATCCGCCAGGTGGGTCATAAGGCCCACCACCTCGAAGCCCGCCTGCCGGGCGGCGCGCCAGAGCTCGGCCGCTTCGTAAGGGGGCGCTCCGCTCCGCCGCATGCCTGTGTCGACCTCCAGATGGACCCGCAGGCGATCGCCCTTCGCGATGCGGCCCGCCGCGGAGCTCTCCAGCGCGCGCAGCGTTGCGATATCCCCGATGGCAGGTGTGAGATCGTGGTGGAGAATGGCGTCGGACTCAGATGGCAGGGAGACGCAGAGAAGCAGGACGGGGTGTCGGATTCCGGCCTCGCGAAGGGCGATGCCCTCCGCCACCGTGGCGACGCCAAACCAGTCGATCGATGCGTCGGCAGCGGCCCTCGCGACCGGTACGAGGCCATGGCCGTACGCATCCGCCTTTACCACGGCGAGCAGTTTCACCGCAGGTGCGACAAAGCGACGAAGGGCGCGGACGTTAGAGCGAATTGCGCCAAGGTCGATTTCGACCCAGGCGCGCGGAGCGAGAGGAGGAGGCGAGCTCACGGAAAGGCACTCCATACTTAAAAAAGAATCAGGCCCGGAGGATATCTTGTGTAACCTTTGCGGGCCGTTCGGGTCTAATCGTTCAGCAGCTCGATTAGGGGTAACCCCTTTGCTCTAACCTGTTGGACCTGGACCCTTCGGGTATCCTGCCTCTGGAAAGAGATGCCGCTGAAGGCGATTAGCGTGCCAAACGCGCCTTCAGCGGCCTTTTTTTGTTTGGGCGGTTCCAGCCTGCTCTAACCGTCGAGCCCGGCCATCTCTTTCTCCATGCCAGCGCCCATGCACTCCCATGCCGCAATCAGCCGGTCTTCGAACGGGTCATTGTCGCTGTTCTCGATCCGGTCATGCGCGTCGAGCCATGCAACGGTGCGCCGCACTCCCTCTTCCCACGAAATCGTGTACTGGAAGCCGAGATCCGCTATCGCAGCGGAGTTATCGAATATGGAGGGGTACTGAAAGATGTCGATGCTGATGCCGGCATGCTTCCGAGCGACTCTGGCAAGCAGATCGCTTGGGATATGTACCAGCCTGGGCGCAGGTGCGCCGAGCGCGCGTGCAACGCCCGCATGGTACATGTTCCATGTCATCCACTCTTCGCCGGTGACGTTGTACTTCTTACCAAAGGCCTTCGGATTGCCAGCCGCGCCGACAAACCCTCTGCCCACGTCATCGACGTGGCATGCCGCCCAGAGGCAAGCTCCGTCGCCATGAACGACGATCGGCTTACCCTTTCGAATGCGGTCGATATAGGTGGTAGAGCCGCCCAGACTATGGACGATGGTGCCGCCCTCGCCGTAAGACTGTGACGGACGCATCACGGTCACCGAGAGGTCGCTTCGCTCGCCGGCAGCCAGTACGATGTCCTCGCACTTCGCCTTGTTCTCGCCGTACCCGCCCGTTGGCGTGCGCGGCTCGTCGACGCCGATCGGGTATCGGGTGGCGGGGCCGCCATAGACACAGACTGTGCTGCAGAAGATGTATTGGCCGGCTCGTCCCTTGAAGGCCCTGAGCGCGCTCTCTACATCCTGCGGGCCGAACGCCACCATATCGATCACGCAGTCGAAGGGATCTGCCTCGGACATCTGCTGCTCGAACGCTGCGTACTCCTTGCGATCTCCGTGTATGAACTGCGCGCCTTCGGGGATACGCGCCTCGCTCTTGCCCCGATTGAAGAGGGTGACGTGGTCGCCGCGCTCGAGCAGCTGCTTCGTGATGCTTGTGCTGATGAGCCCCGTTCCGCCGATGATAAGTACTTTCAACTGGGATCTCCTTTTCTGCCCACCGTTGGGTTTCCGCACTCAGAGTTCCGCAGTCGCGGCGGTAATCCTCCCTCAGCCGAGGCGCTCGCGTACCCGAGTCATGAGCCTCGTAAGCGGGAGACCGTGAGGGCAGGCTGCCTCGGCCGCCGCCCAGGCGCCCGACTCGATGGCGCTGAGATCGCGCTCTGCGCGCGGCAGCGCCGCGAAGAGGGCGCGCGCATGCTCGGGCTTGCGGTAGTGATCGTGGTACATCAGGAAGCGGAGCGAGTCGGCCACGGCAACCGAAGCGCCCGGGCCGGCTGCTGCGCGGCAGAGGTGGTCGCAGCCGCGGCACCAGAGGTGGCTCACCTGCTGCGCGTGCTCGCCGATTGCCTCCGCCTCGGCCAGCGTGAGCGGGCTCCGGACGGCCTCGGCGTTTTCGCGTACATGCTGCACGGCAGTCATCTCGGAGCAGATAGAGGCGATCCGGCTATCGGCGGCCACCGCTTTGATGGCTGCCTGGTGCTGATTCAGGCCCCGCTTCTTGAAGGGATTGAAGCGCTCCGGCAGGGTCATGCCGCCGACCTGCGTCTTCATGGCGATCAGGCCGACGCCTTTCTGGAAGCAGCGGTCGATCGCCCGATTGAGGCCCTCGGTCTGGTAGTAGTGGTAGTCGTAGCGGAACATCACCACATCGATAAAGTCGCTGTCGGCCGCTGCGTTCAGGCACTCCACGACCGGTGCATCGTGGCAGGAGAAGCCGAAGAAGCGGATGCCTCCGGACTGTTTCATGCGCGCTGCTGCAGCGCGTATCTCAGGGCTCGTGGCGAGCTTCGGGTCGTCGATCTGGTGCATGTAGTAGACATCGAGGTAGCTCTGGCCGAGCCGCTTCAGGATCCCGGGTAGCTGCGCTTCCAGGCGGTCTGCCTGGTGGGTCTTGCTGATGAGGCAGATCTTCTTGCGCTCGGCGGAGTGGCCGACCGCACCGCGCGCCTTGAGGAACTCGCCGATAGATCGCTCGCTCTGGCCTCCCCGGTACGACTCAGCGGTATCGATGAAGTTAATGCCCTCCTGAAAGCCAACGGAGAGCACCTCCTGGTCGATGTCCCACGATCCGCCATGACCCAGGCGGCTGATCTTAATGCCGGTCTTGCCCAGTTTCACCAAAGGCATAGCGGCAGGTGGCGGAGCGGCCCCCGCCTCGAGAGTGAGCGCGCCGGCTGCGATCAGCGCCCCGGCACCCAGTGCTTCCCGCCGTGAAAGGCGCGACCCGGTCGGTTCGATTCTCTGCTCAGCCAAGGAGTCACCCCTTTCGTCGGTTATCAATGCCGTTGTCCCGGTGCGGGCGCAGGCGCAACACTGTCCGGCACGTCAGGCGCCACCGGACTGGCGGCGCGTGAAGCGTTCTCACTTCGCGAGATCCGTCAGTAGGGCATGGAAGCACTGAAAGCTCGCGCGCCGATTGCGTGCTGGCTCCATATGGGGCGCGATGTTCCGCGCCGTTTCGCGCTTGGGAAGCTCCTTTGAGTCTTCATAGTAGCCCGCGCCTTTGAGAATTCGCAAAAGCACGTCTGCCGGCCGCCGCATTGCGTCGGGATCACGATACGACCGCTGCTTTTCCAGGCCGGCGGGCACCCGCGGATAAGCGGCCCTGAGTGCGTGCATATCGCCGAGGAACCAGGCTTCCAGTTCCTGTACTACGATCCGGGTGGCAGCCTGATAGCAGTCGGCCCCGGAGGCAGTTTTACTTACGAGCCCGGCCGTCGATATGATCCGTTCAATCCGCTCTTTGAGGGCCTGACAGTCGTCCTGGTCCCGGTCAATTGCAACGACGATCCGGTAATCTGCCGGCATCCATCTACTATAGCCGGCGAGCCGCTGCGGGAGAGTGTTCAGCATTCTCGTCTTACCGCTGAGCACATATGTCTGTATTGTGACGTGGTCCGGCAGAATGCCTGGCAGGAGGAGGCGAAGTGCCTCCTCAGCGGACTCCTCCTCCAGAAGAAACTCGACATTCATCGTCAACGCGCCCTTCCGGGCAGGGGGTTAGGATTCAGGAAGCCTTCCATCCACAGATCGCCCAGACAGGCTCCGGCGTCCATATGGGCCGTGATTCCAGGAAGCTCTCTGGCGTTTACCACGGAAGTGTA
>JBBRJW010000121.1:0-7124 GCA_038218705.1 Chthonomonadales bacterium
TATGCAGGCGTGGAGATAGACGGCCTTCACCGCTCCCAGGATGGCGGACTGAACTGGCAGCGATTTGGCACGGGCCTCAGCTCCGTCGACATTCATGCGCTCGCCATGATCGACGAGAGCGCAGGCTGGATGCTCGCCACCACGAATAACGACCTGAACGTGAGCCGGGACGGCGGGGAGACGTGGAGCCCGGAGGGCGTCTCCCGTCGGTTCTCCTGGGGCTACTGCCGCGGGCTCGCTCAGCGCCCCGGCGACCCCCGAACGGTCTATCTCGGCAATGGAAACGGTCCTCCCGGCTCGGCCGGGGCGATACAGGTGTCGCGTGACGGCGGCGCGAGCTGGACGGCCGGGCAGCTGGACTCGGCCCCTAACAGCACCATCTGGACATTTGCGGTCCATGAGTCCGCGCCCGACTTCGCGGCTGCCGCAGCCGTGAGCGGGCTGCTCTATCTAACCGACGACGCCGGGGGCTCCTGGCGCAGGACTCGACATGAGTTCGGCGAGATCCGTTCGGTGACGCTGGTCCTGTAGACTGGCAGAAGGAGATCGATATGAAGAGACGAACCCTCTGGGCCGGCGCGATGGCGGCCGGAATCCTGAGCCTTGCGGGCCTCGGCTGCCCGAAGAGCCCTGCGACCGAGTCCGATTCGGGGGGCACAGGGACCTCCCCGAATGCGAACGGAGCAGCGCATAGCGGTTCCGGTAAGAAGATCGCGGTGATCCCGAAGGGAACGGCAAACTCCTTCTGGCTCTCCGTCCTGGATGGCGCAAACGCCGCCGGCAAAGAGGATGGGGTCACCATCATTTGGCAGGGCCCGGCCAAGGAGAACGACATTACCGAGCAGGTGAATGTGGTTCGATCCCAGGTTAACAACCACGTCGACGGCATCGTTCTCGCCGCGTGCGACAAAGAGGCCCTTGTTCAGCCCGTGAAGGACGCGATGGCGAAATCGATTCCGGTGGTTGCGATCGACTCTGGCCTGACCGATATGAACGCGCCGCTCTGCTTCATTGCCACCGACAACGTGAAGGGTGGGGCTGCTGCGGCGGACGCTCTTGCGAAGGCGATCGGTGACAAGGGAAACGTTGGCCTCATGCCGTTCCTGAAGGGCGCGGCATCGTCCGACGAGCGTGAAAAGGGCTTCCTCGACGAGATGGCGAAGCATCCCAACATTCACGTCGTCGCGACGCTCTACACGGATAGCGATGTACTGAAGGCGGGCGACCAGACGCAGAATCTGCTCACCTCTCATCCCGACATCGTCGGGATCTTTGCGGCGAATGAGCCCAACGGCATCGGGGCGGCGAATGTGCTGCGGCAGCGCAAGCTCGCCGGCAAGGTGAAACTGGTCGCGTTTGACGGCTCCATCGACGAAGTTAACGCGATCAAGGATGGCACCATGCTTGCGACGATCGTTCAAGATCCATTCCAGATGGGCTACAAAGGCGTGAAGGCCGTAGAGAAGGCGATCCGAAAGGAGCCGTTCAGTGCGGCGGACAAGAAGATCGACAGCGGGTTCAAGGTGGTCACCCGGGACAACATGAGTGATCCGGAGGTCGCCAAGCTCCTGCCTAAGAAATAGGCGGGGGCCGAGCGAAGAGGGAGCGGGCGCAAGCCCGCTCCCTCTTCCACGTTTTTGCGAAGATCGATGAAACAACTCTCCGTCACGCGTGTCAATCTTGCTTATAATCTCTATGCAGTGGGGTTACGGCACTGCCACGCCTGACGCGGGGCGAGCCAGCGTGGGAGCCGCTCAATGTTCCTCACTGAGCGTATGATGGATCAGGAGCACTCTGTGGGCATACATCGATTCGTGAGCGCGTGGAAGATTACCAGAATCGCTGCCGCTGCAGGGGTTCTGCTTATGGCCGCAGGGCTGCCTTCGGGCGCGCGTGCGCCGCTTCCAACTCCCGAGCAGTCCGCGTTCTTTGAGAAGAGCGTGCGCCCTCTGCTGGTCCCGAAGTGCTATGAGTGCCACGGGCCAGAGCAGGCGCGCGCCGGACTCCGGCTTGACTCTCTGGAGAGCCTGCGCCACGGCGGTAAATCCGGGCCTGCTATCGTTCTCGGCCAGCCGGACCAGAGTCTGCTGCTGCGCGCCGTCCACTATGATGGGCCGGTCAAGATGCCGCCGTCCGGCAAGCTGCGGGCCGAGGAGATCGCCGCGCTGACCGAGTGGGTGAAGCAGGGAGCGCATTGGCCTGCCGCGGTGGCGCAGCCGGCTGCGAAGACGCCGGATATGGTGATCGGCCCGGCGCAGCGGGGCTTCTGGTCGTTCCAACCGGTAAAGCGTCCTGCGCTCCCCAGAGTGAAGAACACCGCCTGGTGCGTGAATCCCATTGACCGCTTTGTCCTCGCGAAGCTGGAGGCAAGAGGCCTTAAGCCCGCTCCAGCTGCCGATCGGCGGACACTAATCCGCCGCGTGAGCTTCGATCTGATCGGCCTGCCGCCGACCCCCGCAGAAGTGGATGTATTCCTCAGCGATCGTGTGCCCGGTGCGTGGCAGCGGCTGGTCGATCGACTGCTCGCCAGCCCGAACTACGGCGAGCGGTGGGGCCGACACTGGCTCGATCTGGTGCGTTATGCCGACTCAAATGGCCTCGACGAGAACGTCGCCATGGCAAACGCATACCGGTACCGCGACTACGTGGTAGATGCATATAACCACGACAAGCCCTACGACCAGTTCGTGCGTGAGCAGCTCGCAGGCGATCTGCTGCCTGGGGGCAGCCCTGCGGAGCACAACGAGCGCCTCACTGCAACTGGTTTCCTTCTTCTCGGACCGAAAGTGCTTGCAGAGCCCGACAAAGACAAGATGGTGATGGACATCGTCGACGAGCAGATCGAAGTGACGAGTAAGGCGTTCCTCGGCCTCACCGTCGCGTGCGCGCGCTGCCATAATCACAAGTTCGATCCCATCCCCACGAAAGACTACTATGCCCTGGCCGGGATCTTCAAGTCGACGAAGTCGATGGCGACCCTCAACACGGTCGCCATGTGGCAGGAGCGGCCGCTCACCTCAAAGGAGGCTGAGGCTCAGGCGGTCACCCAGACGGCAGCGTTGAAGCGCTTTGAGAATGACCTGAAGGCCGCGAGGCAACGGGCAGGAGATCAGGCCCTGGCCGAAGTGCGCCGAAATGGGCCGAGGTACCTGCTGGCATCGGTGGAGGCGGCCGCATCCCCGGATGTGGGTCTTGTCACTGTGGCCGGGGCGATTGCACGGTCGGGCGACCCCGCACACCAGATTATTGAGGCGGAGAAGTACAACCGCGGCAACGCGCACCGGGACACCGACAGCTACGGCAAGGGGATCGGTATCATCCACACGACGGAAGTCCCCACCTGGGCAGAGTGGGACGTGAACGTGCCGACTGCTGGCCTCTACCAGATCGAGCTCCGCTACGCCTCGGCCGAGATGAGGCCGCTTCAGCTCTCCGTGAACGGCAAGGTTGTCCGGCAGGATGCCGCAGGGGCGGCGACAGGCAGCTTCTTCGTGGATGGACAACGGTGGGAAGCACAGGGAATCTACCCGTTTGCCGCAGGCAAGAATGTCGTCCGAATCGAGAGCGCGAACTCCATTCCGCATATCGACAAGCTCTACGTCGGCCAGGCCGATTCCGCCGGCGGGAAAGCGGGCAGGCCGCTCGCGGTGATCGCCGCAGAGTGGAAGGTCGAGCCGGAGCTGCTGAGGCGATCAGCAGCCTACTTCCGGGCGCATGCCGCGGATCCCGCTGTGCGCGAAGTTACCGTCCTTGCCCATGCGGAGACTAAGTCGCGGCTCGCCGCCCTCGAGGCGAAGCTCACCGGAGGGGACCCGGCCAGTGCGGCCCTGGCCGCGCTCATCTCAGGCAAGGCCGGTCCGCTTGCACTCCCGAATCCCATCGATCCTGTTCTGAAGGATGAGGATCGCGCTTCTATCAAGAAGGCCGAGGATGCGCTCAAGATGGCCCAGACCAACGGACCCCGCCCGCCGATGGCAATGGCCGTTGATGAGGGGACCGTGGAGGACTGCAAGGTACATATCAGGGGCGATACGCAGAGCCTGGGCGAGGCAGTGCCGCGCCACTTCCTGACGGTGTTGGATGGCGACAAGATCCAGGCGGACGTAAAGTCGAGTGGCCGCCTCGAGCTGGCCAACTGGCTCACGAATCCTCATAACCCGCTGCCGGCGCGCGTCGAGGTGAACCGAATCTGGCAGGAGCACTTCGGGCAGGGGATCGTCCGCACACCAGACAACTATGGGCTGCTCGGTTCACCCCCAACGAATCCGGAACTGCTCGATTGGCTGGCATCCGCATTTGCCTCGAGCGGACCGGACGGCTGCAAGTGGTCGGTCAAGCAGCTCCACCGGCTCATGCTGCTGTCGAATACTTACCAGATGGCCACCGAGACGGACACAAAGGACGAGGAGCTTGCGGCTTCGGCCGATCCCGAGAACCTGCTGCTCTACAAGAGACCGCGCCGGCGCATGGAGGCCGAACCTTTCCGCGACGCACTGCTCTCAGTGTCCGGTAAACTGGACACGACACTGGGCGGGACCCTGCTAACGACGAATAATCACGATTACGTCACGAACGATCAGTCCGGGAACGCTGCGCAGTACAATGCGCCGCGCCGAAGTCTCTACCTCCCGATCATTCGCAACGCGATGTTCGACATGTTTCAGTCGTTCGACGTAGGCGACCCGAGCATGGTGAATGCGAAGCGATCCACGACGACAGTGGCGTCCCAGGCGCTCTTTGTGATGAACAGCCCATTTGTTATCAGCCTGACGCACGCGTGGGCCGACCGCCTGCTCGCTTCACCGGACAACAACGACAGCGCGCGTGTGCGCCGCGCCTACCTGGAGGCCTATTCCAGGCCGGCCCGGTCGGACGAGGTCACCGGCGCGCTCGCGTATCTCACCGACACCGAGCAGCGTTCAGCCAGCGCAGTGAGCGACCCGGTGAAGAGGCGCGCCCAGGCGTGGTCGAGTCTCTGCCATATACTCTTCGCATCGAATGAGTTCATCTACATCGAGTAGTACGCTGGAGAAGGAGCGACCCGTGAGCCGACATACTATCCTACCCACCACCCGGCGCGAGATGCTGCAGCAGTGTGGCGCGGGCTTTGGCATGGTCGCGATGGCCGGACTCCTCGGTGAGGAGCAGGCCCGGGCATCCGTTTCGCCGAGGAACCCGCTGGCTCCGAGAGCAGCGATGTTCCCGGCGCGCGCCAAGCGCGTGATCTTCGTCTTTATGCACGGTGGTCCATCGCAGGTCGATACATTCGATCCGAAGCCGCTGCTGACGCGCGATAACGGCAAGCCGCTGCCCTTCGCCAAGCCACGGGTGCAATTCGCCGCCACGGGAAACCTGCTGAAGTCGCCCTGGGAGTTCAAGAAATACGGTCAATCGGGGATTCCGGTGAGCGAGCTCTTCCCGAACGTCGGCGAGTGCGTCGATGACCTCTGCGTCATTCGCTCCCTCTATGGGAGCAACCCGGCGCACGGGGGCGCGCTGCTGAAGATCCATACCGGGTCCGATGTATTCGTGCGGCCCAGCATGGGATCGTGGGTGAATTACGGCCTGGGCAGCGAGAACCAGAACCTTCCCGGTTTCGTCACGATCTGCCCGACGCTCGGCCATGGTGGCGTGCAGAACTGGTCGAGCGCCTTTCTTCCCGCCGCGTATCAGGGCACACCGATCGGGAACGCGTCGATTCCGGCTGAGCGAGCGCAGATAAACTACATCAAAAACCCGGAGATGGCGTCCGACGGGCAGCGCAGGGAACTCGATATGCTCCGGGAGATGAATGAGGAGGAGCTTCGCCATTTCGGTCACGATCCTCAGCTTGAAGGCCGAATCAACAGCTTCGAGCTCGCCTACCGGATGCAGACGATCGCGCCTGAGCTTATGGACCTCTCCGGCGAGAGCAAGGCGACCTTTGCACTCTACGGAGTAGGGGAGCAGCCAACCGATAATTTTGGGCGTCAGTGTCTGCTCGCCAGGCGGCTGGCAGAGCGGGGCGTCCGTTTCATCCAGGTGACCCACAGCTACAAGTGGGACCAGCATAGCGATCTGAAGAATAGCCATACCCGTAACGCTCACGAGGTCGACAAACCCATTGCGGGACTGCTGCGCGACCTGAAGGCGCGCGGGCTCCTGGACGATACGCTGGTCCTCTGGGGCGGAGAGTTTGGCCGCACGCCCACCGCGCAGGGCACGGACGGCCGTGACCATAACCCGCATGGCTACTCCATGTGGATGGCGGGCGGAGGCGTGAAGCCCGGGACCGTGTACGGGGCAACGGACGACTACGGATACTACGCGACCGAGAACAAGATGCACGTGCACGACCTGCACGCGACGATGCTCCATCTGCTGGGCCTCGATCACAAGAAGCTAACCTACCGTTACGGAGGCCGGGACTATCGCCTGACGGATGTCGCAGGCGAAGTGGCGCACGGAGTATTCTCCTGACGCCGGCCCACGAAAGAGACCGAATTGACTGAAAGTGAACCAACGCTCCCGGTCAGCGGAACGGACGTTTCGGACCGCTCAGCCGAAGTAAGCTGGCTCGCCTACTGTGCGCCGATGATTCTCTTTCTGGTGATAACCTGGCTCGAAGGCCGGGTGGGCGCCCGGTATTACGTTCCGGTCTATGCCGCCAAGGCGGCGGTGGTGACCCTTGCGCTCATCCTGTGTCGGCGAACGTGGTGCGATATTCGGCCACAGGCCAGGTGGATTCCCGCCGCAGTCGCGGTGGGCCTGCTGGTCTTCGCTGAATGGGTCTGGATCGACCGCCATCTTCCCTATCCGCATCTAGGGGCGCGCACAGCGTACAATCCGTTCACGGCGATCCCCGATCCTGGCACGCGAGCCATGTTTCTGGCGGTGCGGTTCTACGGACTCGTTCTGATGGTGCCCATCATGGAGGAGCTCTTCTGGCGCTCTTTCCTTATCCGCTGGTTCACCGAGCCAGATTACACCAAACTTCGGGTCGGACAGTTTTCGAACAGCGCCCTCGCATTCGTATCCGCAGCGTTTGCGGTCTCACACCCTGAGTGGCTCGTGGCAGCGATCTGCGCGCTGGCATACGGGCTGCTGTTGCGCCACACGCGGAGCCTCTTCGCCTGCGTGGTGGC
>JBBRJW010000122.1:0-7067 GCA_038218705.1 Chthonomonadales bacterium
TTATGTCTGGCGACCAAACCGCTGGGCGGGTACATGGCTCGTGTCTTTACCGGGGAGCGAACGCTCCTATCGCCTGTGCTCGCTCCCGTCGAGCGGGCAATACTCCGCGCTTGCGGCACGTCCGATCAGGACGAGATGGCCTGGACGACATACAGCTATGCTTTGCTAATGTTCAGCCTCGTCGGTGCAGCGCTCACGTACCTCCTGCTCAGACTGCAGGCGCATCTTCCGTTCAATCCTTCGCACTTCGGGGCGAAGGAGATGACGCCGGACCTCGCCCTGAATACGGCGGCGTCCTTTACAACCAACACGAACTGGCAGTCGTACACGCCGGAGTCGACTGTCTCCTACTTCTCCAACATGTGCGCCCTCGCGGTGCACAACTGGATGTCGGCCGCGACCGGCATCGCCATCGCGGTGGCGCTGGTTCGCGCGATCTCTCGGCGCGGGGCAGGCCAGAGCGCCGAGCCAACCGCAACGGCCGGGCGCGGGGCGCAGTCGACCCCTGCAGCAGTCAGCATTGGCAACTTCTGGGTCGATATCGTCCGGGCAACGCTTTATGTGCTCCTGCCAATTTGCCTGGTATTCACCCTGGTTCTGGTAGCGCAGGGCGTGCCTCAAAACCTCGCGCCCTATACGCAGGTGAAGACGCTTGAAGGCGCTGTCCAGTCGATCGCACAGGGCCCGGTGGCATCGCATGAGGCGATCAAGATGGTCGGCACAAATGGCGGCGGCTTCTTCAACGCGAACTCGGCGCATCCGTTTGAGAACCCCACGCCGCTTACGAACATGCTGGAGATGCTGTCGATCTTCCTCATCCCCGCTGCCATGACACATATGTTTGGCAAGTTCGTGAAGAACACCCGGCAGGGCTGGGCGCTCTTTGCCGCGATGAGCGCTCTGTTCCTGGCGGGCGCGTTCGTCTGCTACAGCGCGGAGGCGAATGGCAATCCGAACGTTACCAGGCTGGGGGTGATGGCTCACGATACCGGCGGACAGCCGGGCGGAAACATGGAGGGCAAAGAGACGCGCTTCGGCATTGCTCACTCCACACTCTTCGCGACGGTTACAACCGATGCCAGCTGCGGCGCGGTGAACGCCATGCACGACAGCTTCACGCCCATCGGCGGGCTGGTCCCGCTTGCGAATTTGCTGACCGGAGAGGTGATCTTCGGGGGAGTAGGCGGTGGCCTTTACGGCATCATCATGTACGCCATTCTTGCCGTCTTCATCGCCGGCCTGATGGTGGGGCGCACACCCGAGTACCTTGGCAAGAAGATCGAGCAATATGAAGTGAAGATGGCGATGCTCGCGCTGCTCATCCTGGCCGCGACGATCCTCGGCTTTACGGCCATTAGCTCGAACCTCTCGCTTCCGGACAAGGCTGGCCCCCTGGCGGCGTCGCTCAATTACAATGCGAGCGCGAGTCCTCCGGCCTATCTAGGCGCGACTTACAACAACTTCAACAACAGTGGTCCGCACGGGTTCTCGGAGGCATTTTACGCTTTTGCGTCCGCAACCGGCAATAACGGCTCGGCCTTTGCCGGCCTCACGGCCAACACGCCGTACTGGAACATCAGCCTTGCCATCGCCATGCTGATTGGACGGTTCCTGATGATCATCCCGATGCTCGCCATCGCAGGGAGCCTGGCGCGCAAGACCCCGGTTCCGGCCACATCCGGCACATTTCCGACCGACACCCCGCTCTTTGCCGGGCTTCTTGTCGGCGTCATCGTCATCGTGGGCGCGCTCACCTTCTTACCGGCCATGGCGCTCGGACCCATTGTCGAACACCTTCAGATGGCAGCCGGGAAGCTCTGGTAAGAGAGGATGCAGGAGAAGCCAATGACCACGCAGATCAAATTGGAAGAGACGACCCCAGCGGCTCCGCCGGAGCCGCAGACGGGCCACAAGCGCGAGAAGCGCTCGAAGTCACTGTTCGATCCGACGATCGTGAAGCGCGCCCTGCGCGACGCTTTCTGCAAGCTCGATCCACGCATGGTGGCGCGCAATCCGGTGATGTTTGTCGTCGAGATCGGCAGCGCGATTACGACCTACTACTGGATCAAGGAGCTCGTGACGCACACGGGCAGTCCGCTCTTTACGGGCCAGGTTTCGCTGTGGCTCTGGTTCACCGTTCTCTTCGCCAACTTTGCGGAGGCGATCGCGGAGGGGCGGGGCAAGGCGCAGGCGGATACTCTCCGGCAGGCTAAGACGGAGTCCGTGGCCCGTAAGCTCGTAGATGGCCGCGAGGTATCCGTGCCCGGAGTTCAGCTCCGCAAGGGCGACCACGTTGTCTGTGAGACCGGAGACATCATTCCGGGGGACGGCGAAGTGGTGGAAGGGATCGCGTCGGTGGACGAATCGGCGATCACAGGCGAATCGGCCCCTGTCATTCGCGAAAGCGGAGGCGACCGGAGCGCAGTCACAGGCGGCACGAAGGTGCTCTCTGACCGCATTGTGATACAGATCACCTCCAACCCGGGCGAGACCTTCATCGACCGGATGATCGCACTGGTTGAAGGCGCGCAACGGCAGAAGACTCCCAACGAGATCGCGCTCTCGATCCTGCTCTCGGGGCTAACGATCATCTTCCTGCTCGCCGTGGTGACGCTGCTGCCATTCGCAAACTACAGCGTGCGGTCGGCAGGTTCTGGAAGCGCGCCGACGGTTACAGTGTTGACTGCCCTGTTGGTCTGCCTCATCCCGACTACCATCGGCGGGCTGCTCTCGGCAATCGGAATCGCGGGCATGGACCGCGTGATGCAGCACAACGTCCGGGCCATGTCGGGCAAGGCGGTAGAGGCGGCCGGCGATGTTAACACGCTGCTGCTCGACAAGACGGGCACGATCACCCTGGGCAACCGCCAGGCGGTGGAGTTCCTTCCGCTTCCAGGCGTTGCCATCGCCGAGCTGGCCGATGCGGCACAGCTGTCCTCGCTTGCCGACGAGACGCCCGAGGGGCGCTCCATCGTCGTGCTGGCAAAGGAGAAGTACGGGCTTCACGGTCGTGAGCTTAGCGAGCATAACGCCGAGTTCATCTTCTTCACCGCGCAGACGCGAATGTCGGGTGTAAACCTTGACGGAATGCAGATCCGAAAGGGCGCAACTGCCAACGTGAAGCAGTTCGTTACGGCTCAGGGGGGACACGTCCCCGCCGAGTTGGACGAGATCGTAACGCGTATCTCCTCGATCGGCGGAACGCCCCTCGCCGTTGCGCTGAATGACAAGGCGCTCGGCGTGATCTACCTGAAAGACGTTGTAAAGGGAGGCATGAAGGAGCGGTTCGCGGCCCTCCGGGCGATGGGGATCAAGACTGTCATGATTACGGGCGATAACCCGCTGACGGCAAGATCGATCGCTGAGGAGGCGGGAGTCGATGACTTCCTCGCGGAAGCCACGCCCGAGGACAAGATGCAGCTCATCAAGGATGAGCAGGCAGGCGGGAAGCTTGTTGCGATGACCGGGGACGGCACGAACGATGCGCCAGCCCTGGCCCAGGCCGACGTCGGGGTTGCGATGAACACCGGCACGCAGGCCGCAAAAGAGGCCGGCAACATGGTCGACCTCGACTCCAACCCGACCAAGCTCATCGAGGTGGTCGAGATTGGGAAGCAGCTGTTGATGACCCGGGGCGCGCTGACGACGTTCAGCATCGCCAATGACATCAGCAAGTACTTCGCGATCATTCCAGCAATGTTTGTGACCACATTCCCGGCGCTTGCGGCACTGAACTTCCTGCGCCTCACCAATCCGGGAACCACTTCGCAGTCGGCGATCCTGGCCTGTGTGATCTTCAACGCGATCATTATCATCGGCCTCATCCCGCTTGCGCTCCGCGGCGTGGCCTACCGGCCAATGAGCGCCGGCGCGATGCTGAGGATGAATCTTGTGAAGTTCGGGTTCGTGGGCATACTCTTCCCGTTCCCGTTCATCATGGCCATCGATTGGCTGCTGACCCACCTGCACCTTGCCTGAGGAGGAAAACCCAGTGTTGAAGCAGATCAAGCCCGCGATTCTCGCAACGCTCCTGTTCACCGTGCTCTGTGGCGTCGCCTACCCGCTCGCCATGACCGCTGCGAGTCGCCTGCTCTTTCCACATCAGTCTGGCGGGTCGCTTCTGCAGCGCGGCGGCGCTGCGGTCGGTTCTGAGCTGATCGGCCAGGGCTTTGTTACTCCCGGGTACTTCCACCCGCGGCCTTCGGCCGCCGGCAGCGGCTACGACGCGACGAGCTCGGGAGGCACGAATCTCGGGCCAACCAGCGACAAGCTGATGAACGGCATCCACAAGGGCACGCCCGCAAAGGCGGACCCAGGCGACTTCGACGGGATCAAGGATCTTGCAGCGTCCTATCGGAAGGAGAACAACATGGCCCCGTCCGATGCAGTGCCTGCGGACGCGGTGACCCGCTCGGCGAGCGGGCTCGATCCGCACATAAGTCCTGCAAATGCCTTCCTGCAGGCCGGGCGCGTGGCGGCCGCCCGTGGGCTCACGATTCAGCAGGTGAGAGCGCTTGTAACGTTGAACACCGAAGGACGGCAGCTCGGCATACTTGGTGAACCCCGTGTGAACGTTCTCAATCTCAATCTGGCGCTCGATGCCGTCGCAAGGCACTGACGGACGAGGAGGCTTCCGAATGCGGAATCTGCGGGCGCAGCTCCTGATAAGCCATCTCGCCCTCGCGGGCCTCATGGTCGTGGTCATGGTGGGCGCCGTGGTCAATTTCTTTCGGCTGGGTCGCTCGATCGACCGGATCTTGACCGCGAACTACAAGTCGGTCATTGCGGCCCAGAACATGAAGGAGACCCTGGAGCGTCAGGATAGCGCGGGCCAGTTCTACCTGGCCGGACAGGTCGGTCTGGCCCGCGCCCAGTATGAGGCGAATCGGGCGCTCTTCCAGAGCGCGTTCGGGTTCGAGACGCACAATGTCACGGAACCGGGCGAACAGCGCCTGGTGGACGAAGTAGACCGACTCTACGCGGACTACCGCCAACAGCTCGAGCGGCTGCTGTACGCTGACCCACCGATGAGTCCGGCGGATGCGCGGGCCTTTAACTTCGGGGTGCTCGAGCCGCAGTTCACCCGGATCAAGCAGAGGGCGCAGGACATTCTGGAACTGAACCAAACCGCCATCGTGCGCGCCGATGAGCGAGCGCGCGCCGAGGCGCGCCGCGCATCCTATACCAGCGTCGGCGTCACCGCCGGCGCCCTCCTGTTCGCGCTCTTCCTGGTCCCATGGACAGTGAGGGCGACACTGCTTCCGATACGGACGCTTGCTCGACAGGCGGAAGAGATAGGGGTGGGGCACCTTAATCAGCGGATTGGCATCCACAGGACGGACGAGATCGGGACTCTTGCGACCGCATTCAACCAGATGACCGAGCGGCTGCGAGAGGCGCGTCGGCTGGAGGATGAGCGGTTCCACCGTGCGGAGCGGATGTCGGACGCAGCGCTCGAGAGCCTGTACGATCCGGTAATCGTGACGGATGGAGAGGGGCAGGTCGTCCACCTCAATCCGGCGGCCGAGGGTCTCTTCGGCCCGAGCGACCAGGCGCGCGGCCGAGCGATTTCGCTCGTGGCGGGCGAGACGCGCATCGCCGAGGCCGTGGAGCACGCCATCCACGAGCTGCGCCCGCTGGCCCTGGAGGATGAGGCCGGATTCGTGACCCGAAGCGAAGGCGAGGGGCGCAGAACCTATCGGCTTCGGGCCAGTCCGATGCGGGAGGAGGATGGCAATCTCCTCGGCACCGTAACCGTTCTCGAGGACATAACGCATCTCCGTGAGCTCGATCGGCTCAAGAGTGAGTTCATCGGCGTGGCGTCCCACGAGCTCCGGACGCCGGTCACCAGCCTGCAGCTCGGCACCGAGCTCCTGCTCGAAGGCGCGGTTGGCCCGCTTACGGACGGACAGCGCGAGGTGGTTCAGTCCCAGCAGGAGGACCTGAACAGGCTTCAGAGAACAATGCAGGACCTGCTCGACATCACCCGGCTCGAGGCCGGAGTGACCCCGCCGCGGTTCGAGATTGTCGACGCGGCGGAGCTCGTGGAGCCGGCCCTCAGCGCGCTCGGGGCGCAGGCGGATACGAAGTCGATCACCCTGGCCCATGATATAGAGCCGGACCTGCCGCCGGTCCGCGCGGATCGAAGTCAGATTGGCCGGGTGCTTGTTAACCTGGTGAATAATGCCATCCGGCACACCCCGCGCTGGGGCAGCGTAACGATCAGCGTTTCCCGCGCGAGCGGTGGGGTGGAGTTCCAGGTGAAGGACAACGGGACTGGCATTGCAGAGGAGTATCTCCCTCATATCTTTGAGCGGTTTGTTCAGGTCCCTGGCGCGACCGGCGGAGGGGCAGGGCTCGGGCTTTCAATTGCTCAGACCATTGTGAAAGCGCACGGCTCTGAGATTCATGTGACGAGCCAGCCTGGCGTGGGAACAGAGTTTCATTTCACACTGCCCGGTGGGTAGCGAGGAGACGCATCGATGGCACGCATTCTCATAGTGGACGACGAGAGCAAGATCAGCATGATGATGCGTCTGGCACTCCAGTTTGTTGGGCACGAAGTAGAAACCGCCGCGGACGGAGAGGAGGGCCTGGCGAAATTCGGCACAGGAGAGGGCCTCGATCTCGTGATTCTCGATCAACGCATGCCGGGGATGGACGGGCTGAAGGTGATGGCGGAGATGCGCCAGCGCGACCCGCACTCGAGAATTATCATGGCGACCGCCTTCGGAACGATCGATCTTGCGGTGGACGCGATGAAGACAGGCGCCGCCGACTTTCTTCGCAAGCCCTTTACTGCGGAGGTGTTGCGAGGTGCCGTCAATGCTGCGCTCGCCCCGAAACCACCGAAAGGCCCAACCGGCGTCGTCTTTGCCTCCACCACCATCAACGGCTGTCGCATCGAGTTCGAGGCCTATTCCGGGCAGCATCAGGCAGATGGTTTTCGTCAGGTGTTTCAAGTGGCGACCCCGGGGGGCGAGAGGTGCGAGTGCGCCGTAACTCTGCAATCCTATGTCATGGAGCTCGTAAAGGCCCACGCAGATCGCGACGAGCTTCCGGGGGGC
>JBBRJW010000123.1:0-7051 GCA_038218705.1 Chthonomonadales bacterium
CCGCGAAGTCCTTGAACGGGAATGTGTATTCCCGTTTCTCCGAACCGCCGGGAACATCAATGGAGACGTTGAACTTACCGCCAGTAAGCTGCTCAAGCTGGATTACCAGCTTTGCGGGCTTCAGGGACGCGATGCTGAACGCAAATTGGGTCATTCCCTGCAGGCTGCCCGGCTTCACTACATGGATAAGCGCAGCAATCGTGCCCGGTGCGACGTGGTAATCGGATTTGAGGCTGGGACCGCCGAGCGGGCCGGTCGCTGCTATCGAAGTCACCGCTCCGCCGAGGCTGAACCAGGTTACCTGGGGCCGCAGCAGCGCATCGATCAGGGCCTGTTGGGCCGAAGCGGGAGTGGCAGGGAGAGGGGTTTCGCTCACCGAGAAATCATCGACATAGAAGGTGTGCGCTCCCTGTCGGGTTCCGAAGAGCGCAACGAGGGCTGCGTCATCGGACTGTGCGGTGAGCTGACCGAAGTCCGCAAGCGCAAATCCCTCGACCTGGTCCATGTCGAGCTTGTTGTCCGGGTCCTTCGGATCGTCCTTCTCCTGGCTCAGAATGAAGTCCGATGGGGCAAGCTGCACCTCTTGCCAGCGGTTCGCCGGAGTCGAGATTGGTGCGATGTAGCGTCCGCCATCCTTCTCCTGGAGTAGTGCGAAGAGGCGCGCCGACTGGTCGGTCTTGATCCAGAAGCGGATTGCCCGCACGCGCGCTAGGAGCGCATCGCCGACCGGTAGAATGAGCGCATTGTACTCGCCTTTGCTGATAGAATAGTCGAACTGGAGCGCTCCCTTGCCCGCGTGAACACCCGCGGAATCGTGCGTGATTTCAGCCTTCGCGGTGTTTCCGAGGCCAGTCCATGTGCCGACATCCTGCTCGAAGTCCTGGATGTAGAATGGTTTTGCCAGTTGCGGCGCGGTCTGCGCCCGTCCAATAGTCGCCATCGAGGCCAGGGTAACCGCGCACCATGCGGCGGTTCCCACCATACTTACTACCTTCATTGCATTCCTCCCGAGGAGCGTGGGATCGATCCCGCGCAGTACTGACCATCAGTGGAACTACGAAGTGGATTGCCGCACGTTTCGGTAAAGTTGAGAATATGGTAAAAAGACCCCTCGTCTGCATGGCAGACGAGGGGTCTCCTTTATCACTCGCTAGATTTCGGCTCAATGCCCCCGGGGTCGTGGAAGCTCTGCCGGAGCGACTGGGCTCGAGGCGAAACTCACCGAACGCCGAGCAGCAGCTCGATGGTGAGCTGATCCAGCTTCTCGTACTGGTAGCCCTTCTTGCCGTACCCAATGCGATCCACATTGAGGGCCTTCAGCTTTGCGACATTCTCGGCGGAATAGGCGCTGAGGAGTCCGGCGAGGCCCTCCGGGTCGGCGCTGTTCTGCTTAAGAATGCCCTGAATCTCGGCGTCTGCATTCCACTGCCGCGCCTTCTCCTTCAGTATCAAGTAGGTGCGCATGCAGCCGGCGGCGAAGTCCCACACTCCCTGCTCGTCTTCGGTGCGATAGGCGTGCGCGTCGAAGTGGCGCATGCCATTGTAGCCGCTGTCCTCAAGGAGCTTCACCAGGAAGAAGTTGGCCTTCTGGTCCTCCGCGCCGAAGCGGTAGTCCTGATCGTAGCGGCCAGGCTTCTGACCGTTCAGGTCGATGTGGAAGAGCTTACCTGCGTCGATCGCCTGGGCCACCGCATGCACGAAGTTGAGGCCCGCCATGGTGTCGTGCGCGTACTCCGGGTTTACACCGAACTTCTCGGGCTTGTCGAGCGTGGCGATGAAGCCGAGCATCGCCCCGACCGTCGGGCAGTAGATGTCGCCGCGCGGTTCGTTGGGCTTCGGCTCAAGGGCGAACTTGAAGTTATAGCCCTGCGCCAGGTCGTACTCGGCAAGGAAGTTGAGAGCATCGCGGAACCGCTTTCCCGAGTCGCGCGCATCCTTGCTCGCATCGGTCTCGGTGCCTTCGCGACCGCCCCAGAAGACGTAGACCTCGGCGCCCAGCTCCTTGCCGAGGTCCATGGCCCGCATGGTCTTCTGCACGGCGTACGCCCGCACCGTCGGGTCAACCGATGTGAACGCGCCATCCTTAAAGATCGGGTCCGAGAAGAGGTTCGTGGTCGCCATCGGGACCTTCATGTTGTAGTCGGCGAGCGCCTTCTTGAACTCGCTTACGATCTGGTCCCGCTGTGCCGGTGTGGCATCGATCGGAACCAGGTCGTTGTCGTGGAGGTTCACGCCATACGCGCCGAGCTTCGAGAGCTTCTCCACAATATAGGCGGGCTGAAATGCGAGGCCGCAGGGCGAGACCTTGTCGCGCACATTGGGGCCGAACGGATCCGCGCCGGCGTTGCCTACCGTCCAGAGGCCGAACGTAAACTTGTCGTCCGGTCGGGGGGTATAGTCACTCATCTGTTAATCTTCCTCTCCGCTTCGAATGTATCGAGGCGCTCCGGGTGGCTGCGCCATCCTGACGAAAGCGTATTCGTTTTGCCCTTTTCGATCTCCTTCCTCCTATCGAGATCGAAGCGGCCGGAGAGACCAGAATAATAGGTCCGGTGAGCGGAAACTTGTCGGATGGCGCTGGCCCGAAAATGGGGATCACTCCGCTACAGGCCGTACCCGCTGCCGCGGCGCGTCTGGAGCAGGGTAGCGGTGACTGTCGGAAGCTTGGCGCGAAGTCTGCGGATGTGGATATCCACCGTGCGCTCGCCGCCCTCGAAGCCAACTCCCCAGACAAAATCGAGCAGCCGATCGCGCGGAAAGAAGCGATTCCGGTGCGCCGCCAGAAAGGCTAGCAGGTCGAACTCCCGTGGCGTGAGCGAGATCGGGCGGTGCTCCGCGTCCCGCGCAAGCGCCGCGTCCAGGTCGATCGTTACGCCCGGAAGGGCGATTACCCTGCCGGGCAGCACGTGGCGGCGGCGAAAGAGTAGCAGCGAAATTCGAGCGACCAGCTCCTCTGCCGAATGCGGCGGCATCAGGAAGTCGTCTGCGAAGGCGCGCCACTCTGGCTGTGAGAGGTGGCGCTCTGACAGCAGTGCGATCACGAGCGGCATCGGTCCCTCCTCGCCCCACACGCCGTTAATCGCATGGCGCGCGTGCCGCAGCGGCAGCGAGTCCTGAGCACCGCTCAGATCGGCCAGCAGCACATCGGGCGGGCAGCCAGCGAACGCCTCCAGAAGCAGCTCGTCCACCTCGGCCGCGCGGCCCTCAATCGTCATCCGGCGCACTGCATACCCCTCACGCTCGAGCGCCGCACAGAGCTGATCCCATTTGGCGCGGTCCTCATCGATTTCCAGAACCAGCAGTCGTCTCATCAGAGCACCTCACTCTCGCTCTATTCGGTCCTCATGGCGAGGCCTGCGGAGTTGAGCGCGCCCCTCCAGAAACGGCAGGGGCGGCCATCCGACAGCAGATCATCCCACCTGCAGCGATAAGAGCATCTGCCCTTCTGCGGTAACGCGGATGGGATAGGTGCGCAGGCCACACCCTCCATCTAGAGCCTCCCCGGTCGCCAGATCGTACTTCCGCGCATGGAAGGGGCATACCACAACCGACCCGCCCACCAGCCCATCGGCGATGGGGCCGTCGCGATGAGGGCAGAGCGCGTCCACGGCGTAGACCCCTCGGCCACGGGTGTTGAAGACCGCAATGAGGCGCCCAAGAACTCGAAACTCGCGCCCTTCGCCCGCGGGAATCTGAGAGACGGAGCCGAGATCGCACTCGGCGGCGCTGTGCTCGACAGATGCGCTCGTCATGCCGACACCTCCTGAAGGACCGAATGGAACTGATTGACCGTCGCCGGCTCTCGAGCCTCCAGCCACGGATCGACGTACGCGTCGACCGATGCCTGAATAGCCGCATCGAGTCGCTCGGCAATCCCTTCGCTGTCCTCCACCACAATCGCCCGGATCGCTTCTATTCCAATCCGCTCCACAAACCCGTAGGTCCGCTCGAGATATTTTGCATTCTCGCGGTAGTACTGCATGAAGCGGCCGATCAGCGTAAGCGCCTCTTCATGGCTTCCGACCGTGCAGAGCAGGTCTCCTCTGCGCACGTGAGCGCCGGCAGCGCCTCCTACGTAGAGCTCCCATCGGCCGCCCTCTACAGCCACCGCGCCGATATCCTTCACCATCGCCTCCGAGCAGTTCCGCGGGCAGCCTGCCGTTGCGAGCTTGAGCTTTCCCGGGCTCTCGATGCCCTGGAAGCGCTGCTCTATCTTGATGCCCAGCCCCGTGCTGTCGCCTACGCCGTATCGGCAGAACTCCGTCCCCACACACGTCTTGCAGGTCCGGAAGGACTTGGCATAAGCATGACCGGAGGGCATATCAAGGTCCTGCCATACCTTCGGGAGGTCCTCGCGAGTGATCCCGAGCAGGTCGATTCGCTGTCCGCCCGTAATCTTCACCATGGGCACCTGGTACTTGTCCGCCACGTCGGCAATGCGGCGGAGCTGATCCGCCGACGTGACCCCGCCATAGATCCGTGGGATCACCGAGAAGGTACGGTCTTTCTGGATGTTAGCGTGAACGCGGTCGTTTATGAACCGGGCGTCCCGCTCATCCTCGTACTCCTCGCCCCAGAGCGTCTTCAGCAGCGACGCGAGGCCCATCTTGCTCCCCGCATCCTCCAAGCCCTCCGCAAGGGCGTTGAATACTGCCGAAACTGACTTCAGCTGCTGTTCGCGAATCGCGCGCACCAGGTCTTTCTTGGATAGCGGAACTCCCGGCACATAGTAGTGGACCGACGGGTCCTCCTCGACATTGCCCTCGCACGCCCACTCCACGATCTCATGGACCAGGCCCTTACAAGAGCCGCATCCGGTGCCAGCGCGCGTCGCCTCCATCACGCCCTTCAGGGTGCGCCGGCCGCCCATCACGCACTTTCGAATGGCCCCTTTGCTCACCCCGTTGCAGTTGCAGACCTGGGCTTCGTCGGGCATCTCGAGCATTGTCATCTCGCTGGAGGGAGCGCCGAGGTCGAAGAGCAGCGAGGCGCGCTCCTCCGGCAGGGGCGTCGAGCGATCGAAAGCCTGCAGCAGTGCGGTGGCTTTGCTCATGTCACCGAGGAGGATTGCGCCCACCAGCACTCCTTCGCGGATAACGAGCTTCTTGTACATCCCTCGCTTCGGCTCGCTGTACTGGAGCACCTCGTCACCCGGATGTTCGGCGTCGCGGATGCCCATCGATGCGAGCTCGACCCCCATTACCTTGAGCTTGGTTGCGACACGGGAGCCCTGATAGGCGGCCTCCGGATTGCGGCCAGTGATCTGATCAGCGGCCACGGCAGCCTGCTCCCAGGCCGGGGCGACCAGCCCGTAGCAGCGGCCCCGGTGCTTCGCGCACTCGCCAACCGCGTAGATGCGCGGATCGTCGACCGAGCGCATGGCGTCATCCACCACGATCGCACGGTCTACGGTCAGGCCGCAGCGAGCGGCAAGCTCCGCATTGGGCGAGATGCCTGCGGAAATCACCACCATGTCGCACGGCAGGATCGATCCGTCAGAAAACTGGAGCCCGGTAACCTGATCCTCGCCAAGAATGGCCGTGGTGTTCTTCTCCAGGTGGACATGCACGCCCATCCGCTCCATGGTCGAGCGGAGCACGGCTCCGGCGGGCGCGTCCAGCTGAGCATCCATCAGATGGGCGCCGAGATGGACCACGTGCACGCCCACGCCATGGTTGAGAAGGCCGCGGGCGGCCTCCAGGCCCAGGAGGCCGCCCCCGATGACGGCGGCCTGCCGACACTTGGTGGCGCATGCAGCGATCCGCGTGCAGTCCTCAAGGGTGCGAAAGACGAAGACGCCGTGCCTGTCGCCGCCCTCCGCAGACTGGAGGCCATCCATCCGCGGCACGAAGGCGCGGCTGCCCGTGGCGATGACAAGCATGTCGTATGGGACCGCCAGGCCGCTCGCCGCCCTCACCACTTGCGCCTCGCGATCAATCGAATCGACCCGGTCCCCGGCGTGAAGCGTAATCTGGTTGTCCGCGTACCAGTCGAGCGGGTTGAGAAAGATGTCGCGTGCATCCTGGCTGCCGTTGAGGACATTGGAGAGAAGTATTCGGTTATAGTTGCCCCATGGCTCCTCGCCAAACATCGTGATCTCGAAGCGCTCACGCCCTGCTCGGGCCAGAACCTCTTCCGCTACGCGAGCGCCTGCCATGCCGTTGCCAACAATGACCAGTCTCCCTGTACCGTTGATGAATTCTGCCATCTGTCTGTCTCCCGAAAACGAATAGGCGGCCGCCAGGCAAGAAAGTGCCAGGGCGCGCCATCGCAATGAACTGTGTGCGGTTGTTGAACAGGAAATTGGAACGGTGGACAGCAGTGGCCGGGGCGACAGCGCCGAATGACAACATCGGGGAGAACGCATCAGTGCGAGGAGAAACAGGAAGCCCCGCTGCGGCGCGGGGTTCCGAGCTTCACTTACGAGTATACACCGGATTTGTTTCCGCCATGTTTCCAGACGGGCACGGCAGACTACTCCGCGCCGCTGCGGGCGAGCTGGCCGGCAGTCAGGGCACCATGGTTGCCGGACAGAGGGACATCGTCGCCGCGCGTTTCTGCGCTCTGCGCGAGCCCCCCGTGCCCGAGCCACGACAGCGTCCAGGCAGGGGCCACCCGCCGCAGCGCAGCAAGCGCCGCGAGTGCAATCCCGGCAAATGCAATAAACCCGGAAGCATAGGTTCGCGTGAGATCGTGGAGATGGCCCAGGGCGAGGTTGAGGTAGTAGCCCCCGATTCCACCCGCCGCCCCCACGAGGCCGGTCATTACGCCGATCTGTTTGCGGAAGCGCTGCGGAACCAATTGGAAGACCGCGCCATTGCCCATGCCGAGACAGCCCATCAGCAGGAAGAGCAGCGCGGACGTGACGCCCAAGTGTCCGATGAAACGGCCGACCCCGAGCGAGGCCGCGATTACCGTGGAATAGAGCACCGTCAGAATGCGGATGCCGCCGAACCGGTCGGACAGTGCGCCGCCAACTGGCCGCAGCAGCGAGCCAGCGACGATGAAGGGCCAGGTCCAGAGCCCCACGCTCGCTTTCGGGGCATCGTAT
>JBBRJW010000124.1:0-7015 GCA_038218705.1 Chthonomonadales bacterium
CACCAGAACGCCCTCCTTGTCCAGCATTCCAACGCCCAGTATCGGCGAGCGCTCCACCGCCCGGCTCATGTCGGCTGTCATGCCTGCGTCCGCATCGTATCGCTGAGTCAGCCCGTGAGAAGTGAGGAGCTTCACGAAGAAGAAGTAGGAGATGGTCTTCTGGAAGGTGGCGAGCTCGGGCCGCTGAAACAGAGCCATGATGCCGACGGCGACAACCACCGCCGCAATCGTAAGGCTGCGTGCCAGCGCCCAGCGCCTCCCGCGTCCGACCTGCCAGAAGAGCAGCGCCGCTACCACAACCAGGCCCCCCATGAAGGTCGCGGAGATAGTGGCGAAGCCGCCAGCAAGCGCGCCCACCAGCGAAACGGATACCATGCGCTTCTGTCGCACAGTGAGCGGTCTCCACCCTCCAATGAGCAGCACCAGCCCTGTGGTGATTACCAGAAGGAAGTAGAGGCCCGCGTAGGAGACGTTTTCAAAGACCGCCTGCGCCCGCATCTGATAGCCCAGAAGGCTGCTCGCAACCTGCATGTCGTACGCCATGCGCGAGGCGGAGGAGTAAGCGGAGGATGTAATGGTGCGGGCGAGGTCGCTGTTTGCCGCCTGGCCCACAGAGAGAAGTCCGAGTGGAAGCGCGCTATAGACAAACCATCTCATGAGACGAAAGAGGTCGTCTTCCTCCCAGCGCACATTGAAGAAGACCAGCACCACGATGAGGGCACGAACGTTTCCATACACCGCAATCCAGGCGATGTGCCCCGTCGCTCCACTCAGAAGGCTCACGCACGCGCTCAGCAGCGACGCGACGCACCAGATCCCCAGCCAGAAGCCCGCCAGAGGCAGCGAGAGCCGCTCGCCTGCTATGGATCGGCGATAGGCAGCGAGCAGGAGCAGCAGGAGTGCGAGAGGCAGCTCGATACGGAGCCCCGAACCGATGGGCATGACCGGCGCGACGAGAATTGCAGCGAGGTAAGCAGTCGCCCCCGCCTTTGGCGACCGCAAGGCCCGCCATAGCACGGTGAGGCAGAGGACGACGGAAACGGCTGTCAGCACCACGGCTCCCCTTCCCCTGTGATCACGCTGCCTTCTGCAGGACGAGACAGGTCGCCTCGTACTCCCGGAATAGCCAGGGCAGATAGCCGAGCTTCTCGACCCACTTCCGCGGGCGATAGAAGGGCGCAAGAAGCCTCGCTGCCATCTTAAGCCCCTCCCGCGGGTCGCGGCAGAGCGCCTCAAGGTAGCTGCCGCAGCGCACGCTCTCAGCCCGGCGCACGGTCGTGCCCGGGAAGAGCGATGCCAACTCCTCCGTGCTGGGACGAAAGCGCGTATCGATGGGGTCCGGATGGTAAGGGTACCGATATGGAACGGACACGAAGAGGTATCCGCCAGTAGGCAGGACCTCAAGCAGCTGCTGGCAGAGCAGCCCGGGCGCTTCCACGTGCTCAAGCAGGTTGGAGCAGAAGACCGAAGAGATGCGTATCTCCCGCAGCTTCGCCAGGAGCGCGAGGTCGGCAAGATCACCCACGATGTCGACTCCCGGTGCATCCTTCTGGTCGAGATGCACCACCTGTCCGCCTGCTTCACGCGCCGGCCGAAAGATGCACTCGTCGATCCAGGACTGAGTCCGCTCCCGGAATTCCGCCGTGGAGCTGCCGATATTGCACATCGGGTAGATCGGCTCGGAGCCCATCTCGCCCAGCACTCTGCCAAACCATTTCGCCTCAGCAGGAAGCATACTCTCTCCTCCCATCGTTCCTCAGGCCGCGCGCGACTCCGCGTCCGTGCGGGGCGGCTCTGCCTGCCAGGCGCGGCGGCATCGCCGAAAGATCACCGCACCAGCCCCCGCGAAGAGCGTCGAAACGCCAAGGTAGGCAGCCAGCATGCCCGTCACTCCGAAGCGCAGCCCGAGCGCGGCGCTCAGGATCGCGGTCACGCCGCCACTCACCAGCGAGATCACCAGGAACGGCTCCCGTTTATAGGCACGGAGATAGGTGGCCTCGGCCGCGACAATCTGGTTGAGGAGCGCCGTTATCAGCAGCATGCCCAGCGGCAGCGGGTCGAGAAGTCGGGCCGCGACCGGCAGGTGGCGTGTATGAAGGCCGAGGGCGCAGGTCCAGACAACCGCAGCAATCAGCGCAGCAGCGCAGAGTGACTGCCGGAACGCCCGCCGGAACATATCGTCCAGCGCGGCCCACTCCCGCCGCCCGATCAGGCTGCCGAATGGGGCGGCCTTGGTGGTCATCCAGGCGAGCCCGAGGGTCGTGATTCCCCCGGCCACACTGATGGACATTCCAACCCGGCCCGCCATCTTCGGCCCGAACAGCGCAAACGCCATCGGGATGAAGAGCTGGTACAGAAAGTAGCCTGCTAGCCACGAGCCGGCGATCCGCCACTGAAACGGCCAGATCTCCCTCGCCCAGCTCAGTGGGCTCCCCTCGATCCGTACCGCCAGCAGGTCCCTCAGCCAGCCTGCCCGAGCCTTCGCAATCCAGACGGCTTCTACGGTGAAGACCAGCGTGGCATAGATAGGCGCGGCGTAGAGCCCGAGCCGCAGCAGCAGCGCGACCCAGAGCGCGCTGTTCGCGAGGATCGCCTGAAGCGCGCGCATTCGCGCGACCTCAGCAACCTGCCCGCACCCTTCCAGAATCGCGAAGAGCGGCGATACGGCCATCGATGCTGCGGTGGCGCACGCCATCCATGCCCATGGCACAAGCCAGCCCACACCCGGCGCCTGCGCCTCGCGTAGGTGGAAGAACCAGATGCCGGCCGGCAGCACACAGATGAGCGCCAGTGCGGCCGCGGCTGCGTACCAGCGAAGCGCCATCCGCAGCAGCGCGGCAAGTCGCTGGCGCCCATCCACGCTGCCGGCGAGTGTTCCGTCCGGTGCCCAGCTTAAGTGGGCGCACTCATGGCTCGCGAACTGAAGTAGCACCAGAGTGAGCCCGAGCTCAAAGAAGACCTGCAGACCAAGCAAGTTCGTAAATGTGTAGTAGTAGCCCTGCTCACCCGGCGAGAGAAAGCCCGCGATAAAGAAGAGAGTCGCGAACCCCGCGCCGGCGTTCCAGAGGCGGCCGGCGAGCGTGTAGGCCACTGCCGGGTCCAGCCCGCAGTAGGCGAAGGCCCTCTGGAGGATCCGCCGGTTTCGGGCCATTCAGGCCGCCTCCGACAGCCCGGAATCGCTCTCGCGGCCGTCTCGACCCGCTGCGTTGCGAGCCGCGCGCGCATAGTCGACCAGCGCCTGCAGAGCCAGCATGGTCGTGGAGACGAGCATGCTGAAGAGTACGAAAACCAGCCCGCCCGGCGTCGCGTGCCGGGGTGGCAGCGCCCTGTCGATCACTGTCAGCCGCTTGGACCCCGCCACGAGCTGGACGGATAGCGTGGCGGCCTGAGAGGCCGCAGCCTTGAGTACCTCCAGGCGGAGCATGACTTCGTTCTTACGTCGATCGAACTCGGTCTGGAATTCCCGTCCCACGATTGCCCCGGCTTCCACCTGGGCAATCTGCCGCTCGAGCGTCGTGAACTGGGCCTGAAGCGACGCGATCTTTGCCTGCGCATCCAGACTGTCGCTGCCCGTGCCCGCCCGCACGGACGCCGCCTGACGCGCCAATTCAGCCTCGGCCACATGGAGGCGGTCCTGCGCCAGCAGCACTCTGGGATGGTCCGGGCCATACTGAAGCCGAAGGGCCGCGGCCTCGCCACGGGCTGCCGCCACGGCCGCGCGAGCCTGAGGCAGCAGCGGGTCATCGCCGGGAAGATGCGAAAGATTCGCCAATTGAGCCTGACGCAGTCTGGATGCCGTTGCGACGCCAGCCAGAGCGGCCTGCAGGTCGCCCTGCAGCACAGCTCGTGTGGAGAGGAGCGTCTCCAGCGCCTTGCCCATCGCCTCCGCGCCGGCGCTCTCCTCCACCGAGATTTTCCGGCCGCCGGGAAGGCGCGAGCTCACAACGAACGATGCCAGGCTCTCAACGTCCCGGTCGTAGCCTGCGCGAGCGTCCTTCACTCGGTCGTCCGCGCTCCGAAGGAGCAGCGAGTCCCGATCGAAATCACCCGTCGTCACGAAGTCCCGCAGAAGCTCGCCATAGGTGTTCGCAGCAAGCGCCACACGCTGCCGGCAGCGCTCGCCCGCGGCCCGACCGCCCGGCGCAAGCAGCGGCGGCGCGGGCAGCGTGAGGTCGATGTAGATCAGACCATCTCGAACGCTGTCGTTTACGCTCAGGCCATCCTGTACCCGCTCGATTGCGTCGTCTCGCAGGGGAATGCGATAGAGCTTCTGAATCTGGGCCCGCGCCTCCACCGCCTCGGCAAACTGGCGGCTCTTCAGCGCGCCCACATACTTGCCGGTCGGGCTGGCGCCCATGCCAGTCATGCTGGCAAGCATTCCGATCCCCTCGGCCGGCTGGGCCACCGAGATCGACATGCGGGCCGTCACCGAGCGGGGAGCAAAGCAGAGCGACCCTGCCAGACTGAGGAGCAGCGAGGCGATTCCCAGGACAACGTAGCGCGCGCGTCGTCGCCGAACGCACGCCTTCAGGAGCTCCATATCGATTGCGGCATCGCTCTTCTGCATTTCACACACCTCATTGCCATAGCCGGTCAGGCCGACCGGAGCAGTTCCAATTCCCTGTCAGGCGATTTCGTTGAGAGCCCGAGTGCCTCAAGATAGGCGTCCGCGATGACAGCGTCCCCATAAGCGCTGACCGCCTTGGCCGGCACAGCGCTCCGGCCTTCGTCGAGCGCTGCGTCCATCGCTTCGGCGAACGCGGGAGGATCGCTCACCGGCACCAGCCGGCCGAGCTCCCCACCAAGCAGGATCTCTCGCGGACCGCTAGGGCAGTCTGTGGAGACCACCGGTGAACCGCATGCCATGGCTTCAATCAGCACAGTCGGAAGGCCCTCCCACTGCGAGGAGAGCACAAACAGGTCGGCCCGCGCCATGTAGGCAAAAGGATTAGGGACAAAGCCAGGAAGCGAGAGGTCATCCGCCACGCCCAGATCCCGTGCAAGCCGCTCCAGGGAGGCGCGCTCCTCCCCTTCGCCCAGGATGATCAATCGCACCGCCCGGCGGGATCGCAGCAGGGCGAAGGCCCTGAGCATCGTGGGGTAGTCCTTCTGAACCATGAGTCGATTCACCGCGAGGATCGTTGGCGCACGCGGGTCTGAGACCAGCCAGGGATGGGGAGCAGGCTCGGCTGCAAGCTTGAACAGCGTGTCCGTTATGACGGGGTTGTATATGACGTCGATTCGGCCACGTCCGATTCCGAGCTCGCTGGCCAGATCGTCCGCAACTCCCGCTGAGACCGCGGCGATCGTATCGGCCGACGGGTAGAGGCGCTTCGCCAGCCGGCGGCTGACGCGGCCAGTAAGCGTCTTCTCATGGTCCCAATAGACGGAGAGGGTGTTCTGAATGGAGATGACAAGGCGAAGGCGAGGCGCGCAGAGCGCGCGTGAAACGAGCGCTACCAGGTTCGCGCGCTCGAGAGCGCTGATCATGGCTGCCGGCTTTTCGCGCAGGAGGTAGCGGATCAGGGCTGGCAACGCGGTCCATGTATGGCGAGCGCCAAGGTCCACCAGCCGCACGCCCGGCGAGATCTCCGCGCCGCAGGGCCCGGCATTGTGCGCGACCACCAGATCGACTGCGCGGCCGCGCCGTGCCAGTGCGGCGGCCAGCCGGAGCATCGCTCGCTGGCCACCCCCTGCGTCGAGATCGTGAAGAAAGATAGCGATGGGTTGAGTACGCGAGGCAGCAGTGGCAATTGAAAAACGTGGCGGCTTCATACTGGTATTATTGGCAGGTGGCGCAATATCCCGGAGGGCGAAAATCCACGCTGGGCCGCCGCGCCATGCCGGGTCGACTCACTTTCGATGCAGGTTCGCATCAACAACAGCGCAGCGGGCGGGCTCCCGAAGAAGCCCGCCCGCTGCAGCAAACCGCGATTCAGTTGAAGAGCTGCTGGCGTACCGCGTACCGAAAGATGGCAGCCCTCTCCTCTTCGGGGAACTCCCGCACCTGGGCGCAGACCTGCAGCTTATGCTGCTTGCACCAGATTACAAACTGCTCATCCGTGAGGTAATAGACCCACTCCGGAATGGGCACCCGTCTGCCCGCTACCATCGCTCCCCCGTTTATCATTGTCTTGCTCTTTCGTTACTGCCAATCGGTCCGCTCCGCCCAGAGGGGGCTCGAGGGGCGCGGACCGTCTACTTCTTCTCGTGGCCGTCGCCTACTCCAGGTTTATCTGAACGAGCATTGTCTCCGCCCCTCGCCGCACAACCGCCGGAGCGGCAGTGCCATCCTTGAGGCCCCGTGAGATCTCCGAGAGCTGCTCGGCCGTAGTGACAGGTCGGTTGTTCAGGCGAACGATAACATCGCCTGCCTGGATTCCCGCGAGAGCCGCCGGGCTTCCGGGAATCACGTCGACAATCGCTGCACCACTCTTGATATCATCGCCAAGCTTGAGCTGAGTCCGCACTTCTGCGTCGGTTACGCTGCCAACCTGGATGCCCAGCTTTCCGTGCACTGCCTGTTTGGCGGGCGCGTTGGGAGTCGCCACCGCCTGCGTATCCGGCGCAGCGCCGATAGTCACCTGCAGAGTTCGCTCTGCACCGTCACGCTTCACGACAACCGGTACCGTTGTGCCTGGCTTCGTGCGCGCCACCATGTCGCGCAGAGTGGCATCGTCCGTAATACTCTTCCCGTCATAGCGGACAATGACGTCCTCGACCTGGAAGCCTGCCTTCGAGGCCGGAGTGTTATTGTCGATCCTCGCAATCAGCGCTCCGCCCTTCACCCCGTATGTCTGCTGCTGGGCATAAGTGGGAGTGAGCGGCGCTAGCCCCAGATACCCGCGGGTCACAGATCCACGGCTTATGAGCTGGTCCGAAATGTAGCGCGCAGTGTTAGCCGGGATAGCAAAGCCAACGCCTGCGTTCGCGCCACTTGGCGACTCGATCGCCACGTTGATGCCCACCACACGGCCATAGACGTCGACGAGCGGACCGCCGGAATTGCCCGGGT
>JBBRJW010000125.1:0-6953 GCA_038218705.1 Chthonomonadales bacterium
CATCGTCAACGTCCAGCCTCCCCGGCGGAATTTTGACACTGTCGACCCTCGGGAACCGCGTTCAGATGCAGAGTCAGGATCAGTCGGCCGGCCCGGGACTCGACGGGGCTGGCGGTGCGCCATCGACCCTTTCGACCGCCTCTCCCCAGTCTGACCTCGCACTGATACGGTACGATGTGGATCCGAATTCCGGCGTCATGAACCGCTATGTTGCATCGGTACCGTCTATTCACGCGTTTGACCAGGTTCAGCCGGATCTAACAAACGCCATCGCGTACAATGTGGTCTCGGTGAGCTTCAGCTTCTGGGACGCAGCGCAGGGAGCACTTCGAACGGACTGGGATTACGAGCAGCCGAACCAGGCTCCGGGCAGCGCGGCACCGACTGGCGGGGCGGGCGCGGCAGCCTCGACCGGGGCGCAATCAGACACAGCAACGGCAACCGGCGACACAACGCTGCCCCAGAGCGTGCAGGTAACGCTTGTGCTTCGAGACGAGAGCGGCGCTCCGGTTACATTTACCACGACGGTTCCGGTGCTATTCGGCCAGGGAGCGCCGCCGGCCTCTACAGGGACGTCCACGGGCGGAACGCCGACGTCGGGGGGCACAGGCGCAAGTGGAACGTAGCATCAGCAAATCCGCTCAGTCGCAGAGGCACGGGCAGGCACTCATACCCGTGCTATTTGTCATGCTCATTTTGACGGTAGTCGCGGTGTACCTTGCGACCAGCGCCGCTCGCGAGCTGAAGGCTTCGAGTAACTACACGGAGCGCACCGTCCGGCTCGCGGCCGCACAGGGCGCAGTGAATTACGCCATGAGCAGCCTCGCGCAGTCGAGCAATAACGGATGCACCTACGGGATCGTTACGCAGAGCCCTGACACAGACGCGAACGGATGGATGCCGATCGGGGATGCCTGGGTGAAGATCGAGGCCGTGGATACGGGGTCTTGCCTCAGCCTGAACTCGGCGACCGCGGCGATACTTAATCGCCTCCCGGTCTTTCAGAGTAACCCAGATCTCGCAGCGGCCATCGTCGACTGGCGGACTCCCGGCGACCAACCCTCCGCGAACGGAGCGAAGTCGGAGTACTACAACACGCTCCCGCAGCCATACGATTGTAAGAGCGCGCCATTCGATACGGTGGACGAGCTGCTGCTGGTCAAAGGAATTACGCCGGACATACTCTATGGAACCGCCGGCGGCAACCCTATCGACACGTCGGCGGAGATCTTGAGCAGCCCAGGCTCCCCGCAGCTCGGGGGCGGCGGGGAACCAGGGGGCGGCCTCACCCGGCAGGCTGCGCCAAGGCCTGGAGCCGGTGGCGGCCAGACCGGCGGCTCAGGTGGCCAGACTGGCGGCGGGGGCGGCCAAGCAGGCGGTTCAGGAGGCCAGACTGGCGGCTCGGGCGGGAGCGCCAATGGCGGCATCGCGGCGGCTGGCGCGGGCGATACGGACTGGTCGGACACGTTCTCAAGCAGCACACTTGCGCTGGCAGAGATGTTCACGACGGTGGCCCACGAACGAAATGTTGCAGCGGATGGGACAGCTCGCGTCAATATCAATACGGCAACCGCGCAGGACCTGCAGACCAAGCTGGGTCTGGCCCCGAACCTGGCCAGGCAGCTGGTACGCTTCCGCAATCCGCCGGCGGCGGGAGGCGGCGGGCAGGGAGGTGGCGGTAATGGCGGAGGCGGTAATGGCGGAGGAGGCGGCGGAGGTGGCCAGCGGCCTGGCGGCGGGCAGGGAGGTGGCGGTCATGGCGGAGGGCAGGGCGGCGGCGGTCAGCGACCTGGCGGCGGGCAGGGAGGTGGCGGTAACGGCGGAGGGCAGGGCGGCGGTGGTCAGCGACCTGGCGGCGGGGGCGGGCAGGGCCCGGCCGCTCCTCGAGGGGCTCAGCCGCTGACACTCCCTGGCTTCCGGCAAGCTGCTGGCGGCCAGGGCGGCGGCCAGGGCAGCGGCGGACAGGGCGGGAGCGGAGGCTCGGCTTCGGCGACCGTGGTATTCAAGACGCTGGCGGATCTGCTTTATGTGCCGGGCTTTACGCGCACCGTGATGCAGTCGATCGCGGATAAGATTGCCATCGATGACAAGCCCTATCGTGAGAACGTGGTCAACATCAACACTGCCCCGTCCGAAGTGCTTGCACTGGTGCCTGGGATGGACCATACGACCCTGAACGCGATTGTGCAGTATCGCCAGGGCGGTCAGGCATTCCAGACACTCGGGGACCTTTTCACGCTGCAAGATATGCAGCGGCAGAACTTTATCAATGTTATCGCCCACCTTACGGCGAAGACATCCACTTATCGGATTCGCGTTCGGGTGCGGAGCTCCAGCCAATCCGCGCCGGTAGCAGTTTCCGCACTGGTGGAGCTTACCGATAGCGGTCCACAGATTATACAGTGGCGCGAGGTCTCCAGGACGCCGGGATGGTCTACCTGGACCGCGCCAGTCACCCTGCCGGCGCCGACAGGCACTTCGGACACGAGCGGCTCAACGTCCGGAGGAACCAGTACGACACCATGATTTCGGAGGAGAGATTGCCTACAAAACGACCCGCCCAGCGCGCGGGATCGACCGCCTGTGTTGCATTCGACCTGGGCGCTGAGAGCGTCCGCGTGGTCGAAGTGGAGTGGCGCGCTGACGGCTCGGAGTCGACGATACTCCGCCGCGGATCAGCGCCACTTCCGACCGGCTTCTGGCGAGACGTGGCCGGGAGCATCGAGGCGGGAACGTCCGCTATCCGCCAGGCGATCAGCGCCGCCGGGATCACCGCGCATAGCGTGGCGGTCGCGCTTCCGCGACGCCTCGTGACGCTGCGATTTGCCCGCCTGCCGCATGCGCCCCCGGAGCAGCTGCAGACCCTGATGGCGTTCGAAGCGCAGAACTATGTTCTCTTCCCGATGGAAGACGTAGTATTCGATTTCTATGCTCCCGATGGTGACATGCCGGCCGTACTCGGTGGCGATGAGATGCAGACGGTTATCCTCGCGGCCGCTCGCAAGGACATTGTCGCCGGCGTGATGGCGATTTTTGATCGCGCAGGGCTGGAGGTGTCGCGCCTCTCGGTCTCGGCTGCGGCGCTGGCCGAGCTGGTAGCGGGGTCCATCGAGCCGACGGCGCTCATCGATATCGAGCCGGGCGAGATGGATGTCGCCGTGGTGGGGGAGGGGAGGCTGCTCTTCACTCGTGCCTCGACGCTCGAAACGATCGACCCGAACGCCGAAGGGGCTGACCGTCGCTTCGCGGAGGAGATTGCCCGGTCGTTTACGGCTTATCAGAATGAGAACCGTCAGCAGCAGATCCGCAAAGTATTTCTCGTCGGGGAGTCGGTTTCCGGCACCCTCGGCGACGAGATCGCTCGGACACTGCGGCCGATCCTCGAGCTGGAGGTCACGCGCCTTCAAGGCAGATTGGTGCCCGCGGGCGACCCTACAGTACTCGCGTATGCAACCGCTATCGGACTGGCGCGGCAGTCGCTCCTCGGCGCGGTCTGCCCGCTGAACCTGGTGCCGGCCGAGCGTACGGAGCGCAAGGCTCGGCTTGCCCAGCGGCGGCGCCAGGTTGCTCTCGGCGTGATCGGCCTCTTTCTGCTGGTGGGGCTGGCTTACGGAGCGATTAACGTTTATACTTCCGGGATCCGTGAGCAGGCTGAGACCGTTGCTGCGAATAGACGTCTAAAGGATGTGACAGCGAAATACGATATTGCAAAGAAGCAGCACGACAGATTGGACAAGCTTGCGACGGAGATGTCGGCGGCGATGGATCGCGCACACCCATCGGTCGACGTTCTCTACGCGTTGAACGACGCGCTGCCTCCGTCCGCATATATCTGGCTCACGCAATTTGCGTTTGAGCGAGGCCGCACGATCACGCTGCACGGTGAGTCCCGGTCACCTAGCGCCGCAACCGACCTGGTAATCGCGCTCCAGGGATCGGGCGCGTTCCGGGACGTCCGTCTTGGGTACCTTGGCGATGCTCAAGAGTCGACATCGGGCAAGATCTCCGCGGTATCGGGTGGGCCGGCTGCCGCGGCTCCCGCGCCTATAGCGGGTGCGGCGGTCAAGCCGGGCGCGCGCGGGGCTCGCAAGGGATCCGCGTTTGCAAGGGCCGCGGCCCCGGAGACGCTGACGAGCTTCGTGATCACCTGTCGGGTTAACCCGACCGCGCAGAGCCTGGTTTCCCCCCGGCGAGTTCGCACGGGTGGTCAGACGGTGGCTCGACCGATCCGCAGCAAGGCGCAGGTCTCCCCGATCGGGGGGGAGATCGATACGACGGACATGACAGACGAGAACGGCGGGGATAACTGATGGCCTCTATTAGCAGTCGCGAGCGAAGGCTCATTATGATCTCTGCCCCCGTTGTGGTTGGCCTACTCGTCTGGGGACTCATGCCCTCTGGACCGACCGCCAAGACCGGTGCGCTGCAGCCCAAGCCGGTCGCCATCCGGAACACGGCTGAGAAGAGTCAGCAGCTCGTGCGCCTTGTGGAGGATCAGAAGCGCCTGACCCCGGTGGTGAATTCGCTCAGTTATGATGCTCCTGCAGAGGAGCTTGTACCGCAGATGATTCGTGAGCTGCAGCGGGTGGGCTTAACTGCCGGAGTGCATATCCGGGAGGTGAAGCCTCTTCGGCCGCGGCTCATAGCCGGCGGCGCAGGCGCTCGAGTGCCGGTAGAAGTTCGGTTTCGGGCGGCATTCCAGCCAGATGTGGTGCGGTTCCTCTATTACGTGGAGGACCCATCCGGACGCATGGTTGTGGACAAGATCAATATTACGTCGGCGGACGATCGATTCCGCACCGTCGATGTCACAGCTCAAATTACGGTCAACACGCGCTCTACGGTCGGCGTATCGGGCGGAGCGGCAGGGGAGAACAGCGATGTCAACAGCCAGAAACCAGGCAAGATTTAGCATCGGGCGGGACAAAACAAAGCGGGGCAAGAACTCAATGCGGCAGCCCGTGTCGCCCTGGGTAGCGATCGTAGCCCTCGCTGCCGTCGGGTGTGCGGCGGTGCTGGCTGCAGCGCGGCCAAATGGCGCGCAGGGCCGTACGGAACCCGTAATCGCCGCACATCCAACCGCAGCGAGGGCCGCCTTTACCAGCACCACCGCGTCTGGGACGGCGGTGGGTGCGCCGCCGGCTGCGAGGCGGTCGCTCGATTTCTACACAGGCGGTATGCGGGCAGGCATGTTCAGCTCACCACAGCCGCCGCTGCCAAAGAGTGCTGCCCTACCCGTTCCGCCTGCGCCAAAGGTCACCAGGCCGAAGCCGGTCGTGGTACCGGTAGCGCCCGTCAATCCATTCGCCGACTGGGCTTACACCGGAACCGTACGGGTGGGTGATAACCGGGTTGCGCTCCTGGAGAACAGTAAGACCAAAGAAGGCGAGTACGTTCGCCCGGGCGATACGTTTATGGGCGCGAATGTCGCTTCGGTGACCGATCAGATGGTGGTGATAACTTCCGCCGGTAAGACCGCGCAGCTCGCGAAATCCGACAACGTAACGGTCACGCCGCTTGACAAGAGCGCCACGGCGCTTGCGCCTCCTGCCGGAACTCCTCCACCCGGCGCTCCCGGACCAGTCGTAACCGGGGCGCCAGGACAGCCTGCCGCGGGCCCGGCTCCTGGGCAAATTGTTCTTCCCAACGGCATGGTGATCCCTGCCGACCGCGCTCAGCGCTGGCAGCAGCGGATGAATCGCCGATTTAACCAGTAGTAGACTGGCCATCATATCCTTCCGCATTGTGCAGTATCGACGTTCACTCTGGTGACATCGGGAGAAAGAAACTTGAAAAGTAATGACCGACGCATTGCTGAGCGCGCCCATGCCCGCGCTCGCTTTGCTGCGCTGGCGATGGTGCTGGCGAGCTGCGAGAGCGCGGCGCTAGCGCAGCCGCCTGCTGCACCAGCGCCCGCATCAGGCGCGCCCGCCGCAGCGGCTCCTGCGACTGGCGGCCAAACCGGGCGAAGGGGCCGCGGTGGCTCGACGTTCACCGTTACGCCCCGGCCCCGCAAGAATGGCCGTGCCGCCCAGCAGCCAGACGCGCCTCCAGCTGCCGTGCCAACTAGCCCTGCTCCGCCGACGGTGGTCACAAGCCCTGTCCCTGCCTCGCCGGCGCCCGGCACTCCGGCCGTTGCGTCCGCCGGAGCCGCCCCTGGAACTCCCGGAACCCCTGGGGCTCCAGGGCAGGCAGGGAGCCCTGCGGGCACTGGGCCCGCGGGAGCGCCCAACGCGACCGGCGCAACGCCTAATAGAGGGCAGCTTCCGGGCGGACCGATATCGTTCCCCGGGGCAGACCCGGGTGGCAAGTTCGGCACCGTTCCCGCGGGAACGCCCTTCACGTTCGATTTTCGTGGCGCAGACGTGGTCAATGTGCTCAAGTTCTACTCTCAGATGTCCGGGCTCACCATCACCACGGATCCATCACTGTCCGGACAGGTGACGATCATCAACCCGAAGCCGGTCACGCTGGATGATGCCTTCCGGATCCTCCAGTCAGTCCTGGCTGTTCGGGGCTTCACGGCCCTGCAGACCGGAAGCGTACTCTCGATTATTCCGTTCGCCAACGCTCCCAAGAATACCACGCTACTGAACACGGACCGCGACGGAAAGATCGATCCCCGCAACCAGGTTATGACGCAGGTCATTCCGTTGGAGAACGTGGACGCGGACTCCCTCGCCAAAGATCTGACGCCGCTTATTAGCCAGGGCGCGAGTCTCATTGGCAGCAACGGCAGTAACGCGCTGATCCTGACGGACACCGCCGCGAACGTCACGCGCTTCCTGCAGCTCGTAGAGGCGCTGGACAAGACTTCATCCAGTTCGGAAATGGCTGTATATACGCTCAAGCGCGCTGAGGCCTCGGCCGTATCGGACATCATCAATAATCTGTACAAACAGACCACTACGCGCGGCAAGAGCACGGGCGGCCAGGCGCAACCGGGGCAGCCA
>JBBRJW010000126.1:0-6874 GCA_038218705.1 Chthonomonadales bacterium
GGAGGTCGCGCACGGACTGCTGGGCCCTGGCTATGGTTAAGAACGGTCCGTCGGTGTGCGCAGCGTTGGGCGCTGGCAGCCTGCCCGACCAGGCATCACGGCCGTCGGTGGCAACGTAGAAGTCGGCCGCCCCCACGCCCGCAGGGCCAGATACCAGCGCGCTTACACTCTGGGCGGCCCTTGACCTGGTGGCGGCGGCTCCGCGAGTGGGCGCGGAGATCGCGCGCACATGGGAATCCTGCGCGCCGAAGGCCGGCATCGACAAACTGCCGAGCAGAAGACATCCTATGGTTATGAACGCGCGGCTGCCTGCTCTACACATGGATCACGCTCCTGACGATAGTGAAAGTGGAGACGGCGTCTCCGGTGGCGGCGATGCTTCTGGCGGGTGGCGGCGCAACATGCACCCACAGGGCGAAAGCAGGGGGCGCTGGCCGCGGCAGATAAGCTATTCGTTGGAGCCGTCGCTGCCTCAACCTCAGCGGGCAGCGTCCGCTCGGAACGCGGCTTTGTGGCATTCTGCATGAACTCCCGCGCTTTGTCAACAGAGGCTTTCATTTGTTGTTTTGGCGCTCACTCACTGGCGTCGGAGGCGCGGCGATTTGACACCTCCGGGAGTGCGTGCTATCATTGGCCAGTCCGAAATCCTGCATGTCTACCAGGTATCCTTTTATGCCTGATCCTCTCCACGACCTTCTTAAACAGGCGCTCGCGTCGCAGGCTGCCGGCCGATTCGCGCAGTCCCTTGAGCTTGCGCAGCGTGCCAGAGCGCTCTCCCCTGACAGTGTTGATGCTCTCGGAGTGATCGCGACGGCTGCGCTTCATCTTGCAGATGCTGCCACGGCAGTGGAGGCCCTCCTTGCCCTGGAAGCCCAACTGCCCCGCTCGTGGCAGGTGCAGCGAGATCTCGGGCGAGCGTGGCAGGCGCTCGGAGAGAATGGCGAGGCCGTGGCGAGCCTGGAGCGCGCGCTGCAGCTTTCGCCGGACAACGCAGAGATCTATTTTTATCTCGGGCTCGCTCTTCAGGCGCGCCGCGACACCGATGGCGCGCTGGCGCAATTTCGCCGCGCGGCCGAGCTTCAGCCGAGGTCACCCGACGCATGGAACAACGTGGGCACGGCTCTGGCGAAAGAGGGCCAGTTTGCCGATGCCATACCGTTCTTCCGCAAAGCGCTCGACCTTCGATCGAGCTTCCCGCAGGCTCGCGAGAACCTGAAGGCAGCCCTCCGGCTCGCGGAGGAGGCGAAGGGCCGCGGACTGAGCGCCGCTTCGGCTCCGGCTGCGGCCGCCGTGACGGGGACTGCGCCGGTTCTTAAGCCCGGGCCAGCTCGCGTGGAGCCCGAGAGGACGCAGCGGCACCTCAAGCAGGCGCACGCCTTCCTGGCCACCGGGCGCACCGCGGATGCAAAGCAGGAACTGCTCCGGGCGCTGGAGATCGACCCCAATTCGGTGGACGCCCTGATGATGCTCTCGGGCATCGCGACGACCAACCGCGCATACGACGAGGCCGAGATCCTCTGCCGGCAGGCGCTCACCCTTCAGCCTACGTCCGTTCCCATCACGATCTCACTTGCCGCATCGCTCCGCGACTGCGGCCGCCGCGACGAAGCGGAGGGGCTCTTTCGCGCAGTGCTGGAGGACGAACCCGACCAGGTGAATGGCCTGGTCGGGCTCGCGGTCACGCTGGTCTTTATGGGAAGAATGCAGGAAGCGCTGCCGCTGGGCGAGAGGGCCGCGGCACTGGAGCCCAACAATCCGGAAGCCCTGATGGTCCTAGGCAATCTTCTGCTGGCCAATGGGCGCCTGGACGAAGCCGAAGCGCCGCTGCGGGGAGCCCTGGAGAACGGTTCGAACAATCCTGCGTCACTGCTGAATCTGTCGGCGATGCTGGGGCACGTGGGGCGATACGACGAAGCGGTCGATATTATGGAGCGGCTGATCGCAAGCCATCCGGACTTTGCGGCCGCCCACTCCAATCTGGCGACCGCGCTCAACGCGCTCGGCAGGTACGATGAGACGATTGCCCACGTGAAGCGGGCGATCGAGCTCGACCCGACCATGCCGGAGTACCAGATGAGCCTGGGGATGCAGCTCCTGAGGGCCGGCGAGATGCTGGAGGGTTGGCGGCGGTATGAGCACCGCCCGGCAACCAGGCATGCGAGATACCAGGGGAGACGGCAGTGGCAGGGCGAATCTCTCGCGGGCAAGACGCTCCTGGTGGCCTGCGAGCAGGGCCTGGGGGATGCCATTCAATTTGTGCGCATGCTTCCCCTGGTGCGGCAATATGCGCCAGCGCGCGTGCTGTTCGAGTCGTTCGACGCGCTCTACGATCTGTTTCAGCAGTGCGATGGCTTTGACGAGATCTATCCTGTGGGGAGCCGCGACCTGGCGCACGTTGAATTTGACTACTGGACGCCGCTGTTGAGCCTGCCCGGAATCATGCACGTTGAGGTGGATACCATACCGGCGTCGACCTCATATCTCTCCCCGGATCCCGGCCTCGTGGAGCGATGGCGGGAACGGCTCGCGAAGAGCGGATCATTCCAGGTTGGCTTTGCCTGGGCGGGCAACCCCGGTTTCATCAATGATCGGAACCGCTCGACCCGACTGGACTACTTTCTACAACTGTCGAAATCGCTGCCGGACGTTCAGTTCTTCAGTCTGCAGAAGGGATCCGAAGGGGAGCGGTTCCGCGAAGCCCCGGATACGGACGGAATCATTGATCTTGGCCGCGAGATCGATACCTTTGGAGACACGGCAGCCATTATGGAGTGCCTGGACGTTGTGATTACGGTCGATACCTCGGTGGCGCACCTCGCGGGGGCGCTGGCTCGGCGAGCGCGAGGATAGCCCCTGGTATCCAACGATGAGGCTGTTTCGCCAGCCCGGATTTGGGGACTGGCCGTCGGTGTTCGATCGCGTCCAGGCCGAGCTCAGGCTTCTCGCCTCTCACGAATAGGAAGGTACTCATGCATCGGTGGCTACCAGTGGCAGCCGCGCTGCTCTGCGCGATTGGCGCGCCCGCTCTCGCGCCGCCCATGGCTCCGCTCCTTCTGCCCGCAGGTCGACTGGCCGCGAAACCCGGGGCCTGGGTGCTGCCAAACGGACGGACAATCACGCCGACCGGGCGGATGGCCGAGCTGGGCAGCTTCCCGCTCGGTCTCGCGCTCTCCCCGGACGGCCGGTTTCTTGTGGCTGCGAACTGCGGCGCCGGGCCGCAGTCCCTGCAGGTGGTGGCTCTGCCCGGCATGCAGGTGGTGCAGACCGTGCCAGAGAGGGCGCTCTTCAGCGGGGTTGTCTTCTCGCGCGATGGAAGCCGCCTCTGGGCAGCGGGGGGCGGGTCCAACCAGCTGCTCGCCTTCAAATTCGAGAACGGACGGCTCACCCCCGGGACCTCAATCCCCATAACCGGCTATCCGGCCGGGGTGTCCCTGCTTCCGGATGGCCGGACGCTCGCCGTGGCGTGCAATCTCACGCGCTCCGTTGCGCTGGTCGATATTGAAGTGGGGCGCGAGGTCGGCCGCATTAGCTCCGGGCTATTCCCATTTGCAGTGGCTCCTGTTGCAGGAGGGCTTCTCGCCGCAGCGAACTGGGGCGACGGAACGACAGCGCTCCTCGATCCCGCGTCACGGACGCGGGTTGCGACTATTCCTACGGGCGGTCTCCCCACCGCCCTGGCGGCGGCACACTCGGGCTCCCTCTGCTACGTCGCCAATGCGAACAGCGACACGATCACAGTTATTGACACCAGCCTGCGCCGGCGCGTATCGGAGCTCGCAATCCGCCCCTATCCAGGCTGCCCTCAGGGCGCGATCCCCACGTCGCTCGCGTTGAGCCGTGATGACCGCATCCTCTACGTGGCGTGCGCCGGTCTCAACGCGGTACTCTGCATCGACTCGAAGTCCGGGCGCGCCATTGCGGCGATGCCCACAGGCTGGTATCCCACCGCAGTTCTGGCGCATCCGGGAGACGGGAGTCTCATCACTCTCTCCAGCAAAGGGGTGGGAAGCGGGCCGAACGCGGATGGCCGATATATCGGGAGCATGATGGCGGGCTTCGCCGCAAGCTCGCCTCCCCCGGGGAGCGGGAAAGGCCTTGCCGAGGTGGCCGCGAACAATGGCTATGCTCTGCGGCGCGGCCAGCCCATTTCCCGGTCGGGACTCCCGCCCATTCGCCACTGCGTGCTGATCGTGCGCGAGAATCGATCGTTCGACCAGTTATTGGGAGACGACCCGAGGGTACACGGCTCGCCGGACCTCACACTCTACGGGCGGGCCATTACGCCGAACCTTCATGCCCTCGGGGAGCGTTTTGCGCTTGGGGACAACTTCTACAGCGACGGCGAGGTGAGCGACCAGGGGCATCAATGGACGCTCGGCGCAAACTGCCCCGACTATGTGGAGAAGACCTGGATGGCGGCCTACACTGGCAGTGGCCGGCTACGCGATTCGACGCGCGCGCCGGTCTCCTACCCTGCCGCGGGTTACGCGATGGACCAGTGTCTGCGCCGGGGGGTCTCGTGCCGCATGTATGGAGACGCGGTGCGGATTGGACCGGGCGGCAAGCCGCTCGCGGGCCTCGCAGCCATTGTCGCGCCAGACTATCGGGGGTGGGACCTGGATACCCCGGACACGGAGCGCGCCGCCCAGTGGCTCGCGGAGTTCCGCCGCGGCATATTCCCCGCGTTCAGCTACATCTGGCTGCCCAACGATCATACGGCCGGGACGAAACCCGGGAGCCTCTCGCCACGCGCGATGGTGGCCGACAACGATCTCGCGACCGGCAGGATTATCGAGGCGATCAGCCGCAGCAAAGCGTGGAGGGATACCGCGATATTCCTCTGCGAGGACGACAGCCAGGATGGCCGCGACCACGTGGATGCCCACCGCAACGTGCTGCTGATCGCGAGCCCGTGGGTACGGCGGGGAGCGGTCACAGGCCGCCACTACTCTCAGGCGTCGATCTATGCCACGATAGAGCGAATCCTGGGGTTCCCGCCTATGAGCCAGTTCGACGATCTCGCCTCGCCCATCACAGACGTCTGGGTGAGCACGCCCGACCTGCGGCCGTTCCAGGCGCTTCCCGCAGGCATTTCAACCACCGAGCGAAACACCACGCAGAGCGCGATGTGGCGGGAGTCGCTGCAGATCGACTTCGACGAGCCCGATGCGGACCACTCAGGGCGGCTCGAAGAAGCCCTCTGGCGCGAAGCGATCCGTACGCGACGATAAGGAGAAGCGCAGCATGGCCTCACCCGTGGTCGCCCCGGTACCCGGCGTTCATACCGAGGGAATTTTCGACCCGCACTTCTGGAACCAGGAGTGGCACGAGATAATAAAGAGCGCGTTCAGCTCGCTCATCCAGATCGCTGGCGTTGTGATCGCCTATATCGTCCTGAAGGGAATTATCGACCGCATACTCACCTCTGTCCTGACCCGACTGATTGCCCGCGAGGCGAGCACCGGCGCGAGCGAGGAGCGCACCGGCCGGCTGCAAACTCTGGAGGGGCTCTGCAAGAGTGTGGCCGGGTATGTTCTGTTCTTCGTGTTCGGGGTAATGCTCCTGAAGGCGATCGGGTTCGACATTATGCCGTTCGTCACCACCGCGGGAGTGATCGGGCTCGCCATCGGGTTCGGCGCACAGAAGCTGGTCAAGGACGTGATCTCCGGCTTCATTATCATCGTTGATAATGTGTTTGTCGTGGGAGATACGGTGGCGATTGGGCCCGTTACAGGGCACGTTCTCGAGATGGGGATGCGCGTGACCAAACTCGAGGACGCGGCGGGCAGGGTCTATATTCTGGCTAACGGAGATATTGGCACGGTGACCAATCTCTCCCGGAACCCCGTGGAGGATAGTGTTGAGCTCTGTCTCGCCGCGAATGCCGACCTCACTCGCGCCATCGATCTGGTGAACGGGGCCGGGGAAAAGCTGTACAGCTCGGGGGTGGAGCACCACCTGCGGGCGGCTCCACGCGTGCTGGGAGTTACGGCCTTCTCAGCCGCGTCCATCACTTTGAGAGTTTCAGTCGTGAGCGATCCCCGGGACCTGCCAATCGAGCAGATGAGGGTCCGCGCTGCGCTGCGTGATGCCCTCATCGCCTCCGAGATACCGCTGGCATAGCCACTGACCCCAACGTTTCTTTCGGCCCGTGCGTAGTCCTGTATGTGTCAACAAGGCGGGCGGAGGTGGGCTGTTGGAACAGGCTGATGTAGTGGTATTGGGCGGGGGGCCAGCAGGAGCCGCGTCCGCGATCTGGCTCGCTCTCGCGGGGCGGCATGTGGTGGTGCTCGATCGGGCGCGCTTTCCACGTGATAAACCCTGCGGAGAGTATTTGACTCCTGCCGCGCGCGCCATTCTCGATCATCTTGGGTTGGGTCAGGCGCTCGAAGCCGCAGGAATTCGGCCGGTCAGGCGAACGGTACTGCATGGGGCGCATGGCCGGCAGTACGAGTATGGCGCTCGGCAGGATGCGCCGGTAGGATGGAGCCTGCGGCGAACCGCGCTCGATGCCCTGCTGATCGCCGCTGCCCGCGACGCTGGCGCAGATGTACGCGAGGAGACCTCGGCGCGGGCATTGGCGCGGCCAGCCGGCTCGGGTCGAACCGTGGTGAGCGGCGTTGGGCCCGGACGCGTTCCGTTCGAGATCGAATCGCCCGTCGTTATCGGCGCGGACGGCTCGCACTCGCTGGCGGCGCGCTATGCAGGACTCGGCAGAGCGCTGCAACGGCTGCAGCGAGTGGCTCTGGCCTCCCACTGGCACGGTATCGCCGGGCCGACGGACGCCATTGAGATGTTTGCTTCGGGCCCTGCAGTGTTCGGCCTGGGCCATCCCGGCCCGGGAGAGGGCTCCGTCCTCACCCTGGTCGTGCCG
>JBBRJW010000127.1:0-6842 GCA_038218705.1 Chthonomonadales bacterium
TTCGACGGTCGGATATAGACCGCTCGACTCTGGAGCGTACGAAACGCATGCGGCAAAGATTCCCGCTCGGCCAAGAGTTTAGATGCGTTCGCCCTGCAGCTATCGGGGCTCGATGTTCAGCGTCACGACCTCCTGGGGCGCGAGCGTCAAGGTATGGGCCACCGGCCGTGAGGCGCCGCCCCAGAGGTCGGTGCGCGTGAAGCGCGCGCCCGGCGCGCCACTCCACGCCAGCGTAACGCGCGCCGGGCGGTCGGACCCGTTTACCAGCCGGACCAGCCAGCCGCGGCCGTCCGTTGCGGGCCGGCAGGCGCTGAGCTGCACGGCCGGATTGGAGAGCGTGAGCGGGAGGCGCAGCGAAGGGCTATCGGGCCGAACGGGCGTGGTGATGAGCGGCTGGCTGCGGCCGATGCCGAAGCGCTGCATCGCTGCCTGGTCGCTCCCCACGTGCGCCTTGAGCGCGTATCGAAAGGTGGCCTGGCCGGGCTGGTACGCTTTGTAATTGGTGTGCCAGTAGTTGTTCATGGCATTCCAGAGGAGCGTCGGCCGTGTATCCGGGGCGGCGAGCCAGCCGCCGGCGTTCTCGCGCGGGAGCGTGACTTCGCCGGTCTGAAGAAGCGGCGTATCGAGGGTGCAACAGGTGACGCCGTAGGCCGCATTGGAGATATCTGCCCAGCGGTCCACAGGACAGACGTTCTTGTTGGCGTGCGGAGTCTGGTCCAGGCCCGGCCGAACTACCGACCAGGGCATCTCCATGCGAACCGCGCCGCCGCGGACATTGAGCGGGAAGCCAAAGTGGACCGCCTCGTCTGTATGGACTGCTGTCTTATCGACCGTGTCCTCGATGCGCACCTCATCCAGACCGTCGATCACGGTGACCAGGCGCGTGAGTGCTGCAGCGCCCGGGGCGGCAGAATCGACCCTGACCGTGGCGACCAGAGGCCCTGCGTCCACCACCGTGATCCGGCAGTCGGTCGGCCGCTGGATGCGTCTGTTATCGTCGCCCAGAACGTAGAGGTATTCGTTGAGCCCGCGGCAAGTGGGATCGCCTTCGCGAACCAGGTTCTCTGCGATGCCAGCCACGCGCCAAGATGTGATCGTTCCGCTCCCGGGCTCGAGAGCGAGAGACATCCGGCCGGTAGCGAGGCCATTGGGGGCTGCGGAGGCGCGGCCGCCAGGAGCGGCTGCGCCGGCCGCTATCGTGAAGCGGCGCGCGCCGATCGCTTGTACATCAGCGGCGAGGAAGGCGAGTGTGCCATCCGCAAGCCGCTGCGAGGGCACGGGCTTTCCATCGGCCGTGCGCACGAGGTCGCCGGCGCGACTCTGCCCGGCCGGCAGAACCACCAGGTCGGTGCGGGGCCAGGAGCAGGTGTTGAAGACTGCGATGGCGCTCGAGCTCTCCAGCGTGACGGCGTGCAGTGCCTCCTCGCGCAGGGCCACCGCCTCGGCAGCCGCGTCCACGGCGAACTGCCGCTTCACGGCCCACTGCCGGCGCGTGAAGTCACTCTCGGGCTCGCTCCAGCTTCGGTCCGCGCCCCATGTATGCTCGTCATAAAGCACCGCGTTTTTCCACGCAGCTTCCATGCGCGCATGGGGGAAGTGGGCCGGGTCGAGCATCGTCCAGAGGATCTCATCCTGCGAGAGCGTCTCGGCTGCGCCGCGATTCAGGGCCGTCTCCACGGCGCTCGAGGCCGCGCCATCCTCCCAGTAGCCGGTATAGTCGCCGCGCAGAGTCGGCAGCTTGCGGCCATAGCGAGCCTCGAAATCGTGGAAAGCGCGGCTGGTAGTCGACATGACCAGGTGCGGGTAGGCGTACCGGCTGTTCCAGGAGTGGAGGAAGGAGGTCAGCTCGAAGTCGGCAGCCGCATTGTCGCCGGTGGTTCGGCGGTCGTAGAGCATCTCGTAGGGCGAGCTCGGGAATCGCCGGCCGAAGTCGCGCACGAACTGGATCAGCGATGCATCGTTCGCTCCGAAGCTCGGCTGGTAGCCGTTGATCCCCTGCCAGACCAGAATACGCTCCTTGCCAGAGGGCGAGAGCCAGTAGAAGGGCTGCTGGTCGAAGTCGCGAGCCGAGCCGAGGTGATCGGAGGGGTTTGGGCCCCAGGAGAAATACTTCACCCCGCTCTGCGCCATCACGGTGACGATGCCCCAGGTAACTCCGGGAACGTCGCTGATCATGGCGGTGTCTATCGGAACCCCGTACCGCCTCCGGATCCTGTCCGCGGAGGCGAGCAGCGAAACGAGCTCTTCGGGTCGGCAGAGACCCGTCAGCTCGTTGCAGTAGAGCGCCGCGAGGCCGAGGTCGCCCCGTTTGGCGGCCTGTTGGAACTCTGCAATCTGGGTGGGTGTGGCTCGCTTCAGCCACTCTTCGACTTCGATGAGGGACTCGACATTCCACCGGAATCGGTCGTCGGAGGGCAGAGCCGCAGTCGCAGCGATCTGCTTGAGCCCCTCCACCAGGTACTGGCCGTGCCTGGTCAGAGCCTCGGCCTGCAGGTAGTTGTAGCCGACGTCCATATGCGAGTGCTCGATGCAGTAGATGGTGTAGTGGCGGCAGGGGCGGCGCTCCGCCACCAGCGGAGGCTCAGAGGAGCCGGCAGTGGTTGAGAGCCGCACCGCAGTCCGAATGGTGCGGCTGGACTCTGGATAGGCTTCCGTCAGGCTCGTGCGGCCCGTGGCCACCTTAACGCGACGTGTCGGCTCGCCGGAGACCTGCAGCTCCACATCCTTCGCCGGGCCGAAGTTGACCACTTCCAGCTTCAGCAGCTGCTGAAGGCGCCCTGCCTTACGTGTGAGAACGTCTGGCAGCCAATCGGCAGATTGCAGATGGAGCAGGTCGCCGACCGGACCGACGCTCGCACCGGCTGCGGAGGTCATCGTCAGGGAGTCGTAGATCAGCCAGCTCCCGGCGACCGTGGTGATTCGGAGAGTGTTGAGACCTTTGCAGAGGGTGCCGGCAGGGAACCGGGTGACCAGCTTTGCGGCGTGGTGCGGACCGGCCCCCCCGCTCAGGAAGGCATCGCTGAAGCCGCGCGAAGTTTGCAGCGTCTGGCTCTTGCCGTTGAGCTCGACCAGAAGGTGCGGGGGCGTGCCGTACTGAGCATCGAGCAGCGCCAGCTCGAGCCGGCACGTCGCGCCCGCGGGAGCCTCGGCGAGCGCGAAGGCGACTTCGGCAGTGTGCGGACGACTTCCTGCCCACGAGTCGATGGGCCCCGGCTGCACGTAGGGCCAATCCCTCTCGGCCTGGGAGCGGCCGACCACGAAGAAGCCATCGAGGCCGTACGCGTTCCAGCTTCCGGGGGAAAGCGCGAACTCGCGGTCGCTCCCGTCCTCCCGCCCGATCGCCCAGAGCACGCTCTCGGTCTGCGCGCCCGCAGCGGCGGCGAGCGCTGCCGCGAGTAGCAGCAGTGCGAGGGCGCGTACAACTCGTAACCTCATGGGAGTCTCCTGATCGTGCTGCGGGGCCGGGCCGACAGCACTGAGCGCTCGGGACCAAGCCGGGAATCGGCGGGCGGCCGGGCGTGGATACGGCCGCTGGATCGCGGCTTCCGTTGCTGCGTTCATGGCGTTCTCCAGGCCAGCGTGTGCGCGGTGATCACTCGCGCGCCCAGCGCAACGAGGCTGAGGGGGGTATGTCTGGTCGTTTCCAGATGGCTGCTCTCGTTTCCTTCCGATTGTTGGTTATTCCGCCGCAAACTAATCGTCCCCGCGCTCTCGCCAGTGGCCTCGAGGGCGGTGTTTTCAGGCGGTGCACGCTTGTGTACTGTTACTTGCGCTGCAGGATAACGATCCTCGGGCGGATAATGGGAAAGCTAGCCCGCATGCAGGAGAATCGTCGTGCAAATTGAAAGTCCTCTCAGTCACCTCATCCGTGTCCTTCGGAAAGTACGGCAGACGGCCGAGGATGCTCGGAGCCCGCTCAGCTCCAGCGAGGCCGCCACTCGCTCGACGCTGATCGACCCGATACTCACGGCGCTGGGGTGGGACATCGCGAATCCCAACATGGTATCGCTCGAACGAACGTACTCGAAAGCGCGGGTGGACTATGCCCTGAGAGACCACGTTGGCGCCGACAGAGTGATCGTGGAGGCCAAGAAGCTTGGCGAGGAGCTCCATCACGAAAGCAAAGGGTTCAACATCGGGTTCTACGCGTTCCAGACAAAGACCAAGAGTATTTTCCTGACCGACGGGGCATGTTGGAATCATTTCACGGAGCATGACCCGGAACGGCCGGAACCAACGCGAAAGCTGAACCTTTCCACGGATAGCCTTGTAGAGTGCGCGAGCTACCTAATTGAGCACCTGGATGCCGCCAGGTTCTGGACTGATGCCTCGGTGGAAGTTCAGCTCGCCGAGAGATTGGAGCAGGTTGAGAAGGAGTTCGAAGAGCTAAGGCGCCAACTCGACGACCGTGCGATTTCTGTCTCGGCGCAACCGGTTCAGGCCGGCCGGGCGATTAATGGCGCCGCGATAAAGGGACTCGGAGAGACTCGAGATATGCCAGATCCCATGGATCAACGGGCGGCCTCGCTCACCAATTCATTTCGGTTTGAGCCGCTCACCAAGGTATTGCCGGGTCACGTGAAACCAAGGGCATTGCGTACAACGAGTGGAGAGCTTATTCCTATCAGGGCGTGGAAGCATATCATCGTTGAGGTCGCGAAATACCTGGCTGAGAGAAACAGTTTGCCTGCGCTCCCGCTAAAGGACCGGGCAGGGAGAAAGATATACCTTCTCACTAAAGAGGGCCCTCCGCCCGGACGGTCTTTTGATATGCTCCCTGTGGGCGACGAGACAATTTACGTCGATACAAACTACAGTGCGAAAGAGACCATTGCCAACGCGGTACATCTGCTCAGCCAGTCGCAAGAAGGCAATGTGAAAGCGTGGGAGATTGGGTTTCCAATCGACGATGCCGGGGAGAGCGGCGTAACCTGATGAGCGCGCAAGCCGGCTGCGCCGCGCGAAGAATGCAGGTCGCGAGTGAGGCGCAGTGAAGGAACAGGGGCTGGAGCGAATCACCATCATCGGCTCGACTGGCTCCGGCAAGAGCACGCTGTCGCGCCAGGTGGCATCCGCGCTTGGGCTGCCGGTAATCGAGCTCGATGCCATCCACTGGCGAACTGGCAATTGGGTGGAGCTGCCAAAGGCTGAGTTCCGGGCAACGGTCGCCGAGGCGGTGAGCGCAGAGAGGTGGATCGTCGAGGGCAACTACTCGATCGTCCGGCCGCTTGTCTGGGCGCGTGCACAGAGTCTGATCTGGCTCGACTACTCCCTCCCATTCACGATGCGGCGGCTGGTGCGGCGGACGTCAGGGCGCGTTCTTCGCCGCGAGATGCTCTGGGGAGGTAATCGCGAGAGCCTGGTGCGCGCCCTCTCCCGGGATTCCATCCTGCTCTGGCTGCTGCACAGCCATGCCCGCAACCGGCGCAAATTCGCGGCGGCGCTGGCTCTGCCAGAGCATCGCCACCTGCGGGTCTACCGGTTCCGTTCGCCACGGGAAACCGAGGCGTGGCTGGAGGGGCTGGTCAGCCAGCAGGACCCGGGGCAGTGAGACATTATGGCAGCAGGCCAGCCTCGAGCTCACGACATCTACCTTGGCAAGGTAGCGCTTAACCTGAGACATGGGTACAGCAGTTCAGCCACCCCGGGCGCGCCGCCCTTTCCAAAGGGCGCCCCTTAAGGGGCGCCTCACGGGCCGGGCGGACGGTGAGCCCTCAGCCCTTGCGGAGCATGTCGGTGTAGATGCCGGGCGTACTATCCGGAATCAGCGTCGCGCCGCAGGATTTCGTGTAGAACTCCGCCGGGCCCACTCCACCGATAATTCCGTAGGCATAGCCCACATCGCGCATCGAAGTGAGACACGCGATAAGCAGCCCTTTGCCGATATCCTGGCCTCGCTCGCTCTCCATCACCCCCGTAGGCCCGAAGAATCCCCTTCGCGTCGCTTCGTAAGCTCCGAATCCAATTACGCGGCCCTTGCGCGTCGCGATATAGAGTGAGATCGGCTGTCGCGCATAGCAGGGCATCACCTCATCTGCCCACCCGACGGAGAAGTGCTTCTCTATGAAGGCGCGGATCGCCGACATCTCGAAGGGCTGAGCGCGGCGCACGGTAACGCCCTTCTCGAGCAGCTCGGCCAGGAGCGGGTCGACAGGCGGAAGCTTGAGTAGATGGACGAGCATATCGGGCATGAGTTGGTCTCCCGTTCGAGTCTGGTCGTTGTTGGTCGGATCGTTACAGTTTGCTGAGGTAACACCGTGCACGGTGGTGACCTGGCTCTGCACTCCCGCCAGCGGCGTGATGTAGACGATTTCGTTGGTGCAGGCCCAGCGGGCTTTGCATCACTAAAGACGCCGTAGGCTCCCGTTTTGGCGCAGGCCATTTCTTCTTGGTGCAGCGCCCTTCCGTCCTGGTGGAGACCGAGGAATAGGAAAGAATGCCGACCGGGAATCATCTCCCGTTATGCAATCGGTATTCGGCCAATGTCTCAAAGCCGGGGCCGTAGTACGTCATAGACCGTTTCCGCGCGCATCCGGCAAGTAACATCACTTGCCCCAGAACACCGGTTCGAGATCGTGCTCGTCGATGGACTGGATGAGCACGTACATATTATGCGCGATCGCCTTCGCCAGAACGTCGTTATCCTGGGATGTCTCTGTTTTCGACCGATGCTGCTCGCCATATTTCCGCTTGATCATGCTGACTCCCGACTCCGCGTTGCTCCGCTTGTGGTAGGCCTGCAGGAACTCTTCGCCGTGGTAGTTGTAGTAGGCGTGCATTAACTGCCACGTTGCTCTCCTTTCAGCGGCAGCCGGAGTGTTCCGGCATGGTGTAATCTACAC
>JBBRJW010000128.1:0-6841 GCA_038218705.1 Chthonomonadales bacterium
CCCAAGCACTTTTCGCCGATGAACTCTAACTGGGGGATCGTACCGGAACTGGAAGGGCCTCCCATTCGGGATAAGCGTAAAAAGGCGCGCCGCAAGAGCGAGCGCGCCTTAACCGCTTTCGATTCCTGGATGGGGAGGCTCTAGGATCCTGCCCCACACTCTTACTGCTTAGCTGCCGCAAGCCGCCCGAAGCGCCTCCGCAGCTTTGAACTGCTGGGCGAGCTCGCGCTTGGACCACTCCAGCGCCTCAGCGTCGAACGCCATCCAGTCGGCCACTACCGGACTGATCTCTTCGGGCCGGCTGTGGTCTGACGGCGCGTGGCCGCATTCCCATGCCAGCCAGTCCGCCGCATGGACGAGCGCCATGTAGTCGAAGTACTCGCTATCGATCTGAGGTGCGTAGTATCCGCCGACCATCGCAACAAGGTGGCCGGGGAAGTTCCAGTGCTCCGCAATACGCCGGCTCACCGTGACGTAGTCGAGGCCCAGAACCAGCAGCTCCGCATCACGGGCCGTACGGTTCTCCTTTGAGGCAAATGCCATGGATACGGCGAACTGCACCGGGAAATAGCTGTCGAGAAACAGCTCTCCGATATCGTGCAGCAGCCCGCCGATGAATGCCTCTTCCGGGGCATTCCGGTTCTTGGGCAGGCGCTTTCGAGCCAGTACGCCGCCGGCTACGGCCGTCGCCACGGAGTGCTCCCAGAACCTGTTTCGGTTCAGACCGTAAGGCATCGACTTCTGCCCAATCAGCCCGAAGGCGGACACACCCAGCACGAGGTTCCGTATCGTGTTGAACCCGAGAATCACAACGGCGTGCGTAATGGTGCTGATGCGCTTCGGAAACCCATAATACGACGAGTTAACGATGCGCAGAACCTTCGAAGTGAGCCCCTGGTCCATGGAGATGAGCCGATTCAGATCCTCGGCCGATGTATCCGGGTTATTGACGGTCTCCATGATGCGTGTGACTACGGCAGGCATCGGCGGCAAGTCTGCGAGCTTCTTCTCCAGAGTCTGTTGGAAGACAACGCGGTCTATCCTTATAGACTTAACATCAGGCGGCATACGCCCTTCCTTTCTCCTCTACGGCAATTGTGATGATGCCGTTAATGTCCACGATCAGGGCGACACGACCATCGCCAAGAATAGTGGCCCCCGAGATCCCGCGAATATCGCCGACGAACTTGCCGAGCGCCTTGATTACAACTTCCTGCTCGCCAATGAGCGTGTCGACCACCAGCCCAACTTGCTTTTCGGCGGCTCCCACCACAACCAGGTAGAGAGAGGGCTTCGCCTTCCGCCGCCGGCCTTCACCCCGAGCGGCGGCTTTCGATTCAACGCCGGAAGCGCACACCGCGGCATCCGCCAGATGGAACACATCCCGGAGCCGAACAATGGGAAGAGTTCTCCCACGCTGCACAATCACCTCTCGGTGATTTACCACATGGACCTCTTCGGGCTCGATCCGAAGTGTCTCCACAACCGAGACCAGGGGCAGGGCGTAGACGGAGCCATTCACGCGAACGAGGAGACCGCGAATGATCGCGAGCGTAAGCGGCAGCTTCACAGTGAAAGTTGACCCATGTCCCCACTTACTCTCTATATCGATCGTTGCGCCCAGTTTCTGCAGGTTACTTCGCACAATGTCCATACCAACACCGCGTCCCGAGACCTCCGATACGGTTTTTGCCATCGAGAATCCAGATCCAAAGATCAGGTTTATAGCCTCGCGGTCGCTCATTCGAGCCGCTGCCTCCGGAGTGAGGATCCCCTTCTTTATGGCGCTGGCGCGCAGCGTCTCCGGATTCATTCCCTTGCCATCGTCCTCGATTTCAAGGACGATATGGTTCTCTTCATGGCGGGCCCTCAGGGAGACGAGGCCGGCGCGCGGTTTGCCAGTCTGCTCGCGTTCCTCCGGCGTCTCTATGCCATGATCGACACTGTTCCGGAGCATGTGGATCAGCGGATCACCTATCACCTCGATCACCGATCGATCGAGCTCCGTCTCCTTGCCCTCGATCTCGAAGTTGATCTCTTTTCCAAGCTTCTGGGCCAGGTCGCGCACCATCCGCGGGAAACGGTTGAAAACGTTATCAATCGGCAGCATCCGGGCCTTCATGATCTCTTCCTGCAGCTCATCGGTAATGCGACCGATGTGCGCAGAGGTCTCATTCAGACTCTCCAGAACGTCGTTCGACTGCATGGCACGCTCAAGTTGACTTCCTAGCTGAGCGATGCGGGTCCTGTCGATCACCAGCTCACCGACAAGGTTCAACAGCTTGTCGAGCCGGGCCACATCCACCCGCACCGTCTGCGCCTGGGCGCTGCCCGTGCGGCTCCCTGTGCTCTTTGTCGCTTCCTCGGCTTCTCGAGCGTGCGCGGTCTCCAGGCCAGCGGCCGGCTCGCTGCCAGTGTCGCTCATGGCGGGAATGGTCTCCAGCTTGAGCTGCGGAACGGGGGTATCAAGATCCGAGGTCTGAGCCCATGGGACCACCAGGGCGTCGACGATCTCGGTGATGTGGCAGACCCGGCCCCGGATCGTTTCCGCGTCCTTCTGGCTCGCAAAGACCACCTCGAACGCGAACGCGAACTCCTCGTTTTCGAGCTCTTCCTCGCCTGGAGTGGTAGCGAGGATCGAGCCGATGTGTTCGAGCGCCTGAAGGACCATCAGGGCGCGTACCGACTTCATAACGCAGTCATGAGCGATCTGAACCGTCAGGCAGAAGATCGAGTAGTTTGCGGCGATCGCCTCCTGAAGGCTCATCTGCGCGGTCGCGGTCAGGATGGTCGTCCCGCCCGAAACGGGTGTAGAGGGGCCGGCGGGAGGGGCAGCTGCTGCGGAAGACGCCTTCTTCTTAGTCCGCGGCGCGCCGCTCGCTCGGGAGCGCTTTGCGGGAGCGGTGGCGACAGGAGGAGCGGCAGGAGCGGCGGCGGGCATCGCCTCAAGCGATGCGCGGAGGCGGGCAGTCTGCCGGGCGGCGTCAAGCGTTGTAGATCCCGATGCAGCCACCTGGTCCTTCATCTCCTTCAGCGCATCGAGCCCATCGAAGAGGGCGTTGATCAGCTCGCCACTCACGGTGATCTCTCCGTGACGGAGTTTGTCGAAGACATCCTCCATCGCATGAGTTAGCTCGCCCATGGTTGTAAAGCCCATGGCGCGAGAGGACCCCTTCAGAGTGTGCGCCGCGCGAAAGATTCCCTGCAGAAGCTCCATAGAGGGCTGCTGTTCCAGAACGAGAATATCCCGTTCCAGCAGCTCCATCTGCTCGTTCGCCTCGTCGAGGAACACACCGAGGTACTGACTCATGTCGTCGTTCATTGTCGCCGCTCCCGCCTATCAGGTCGTTCAAACGCGAATTCTCACGATTCGCTTCAGTCTGCTCTACAGCTCGCTCAGGTCAACCTTCAGCACAAAGTCCATGTTGAGCAGGATGACGAGCTTGTCGCCGACTTTCCCGACGCCACGGATGTAGGCCTCATGGAGGCTGCAAATCAGCTTTGAGGGCGGCTCGATAGAGGTATCGGCGATACGGAGCACTCCGGTGACGCCATCCACGACCAGGCCGACCGTACAGCCGCCATTCTCGACCACGATAATGCGGTTGACCCCGGTCCGCTCCGCAGCGGGCAGTCCGAGCCTGCGTCGGAGGTCGAGGATCGGAACGATCTTGCCCCGCAAGTTGATAACGCCCTCGATATCGGGATTAGCGCGCGGGATCTGAGTAATCTCGCGCAATCGAATGATCTCGTTAATGGCGGAAATATCCACCCCGTAAATCTCATTGGCGAGGTGGAAGGCAACCAACTGCTCTTCTCTCTCAGCGACTTCCAAAACGGCTGCGGCCATCTGGTTTCTCCTTGGTCAGGCACAGGATGCTCTCGTCGAGCTCGGTCCGTATGAAAGCCGACCTCACTTCTCGAGATCGGCTCTATTGTCGGCGAGCGGTGGCCGCAACATTAGGCAAGAGTACTGGGAAAAAGAGCCTCCAGGTCCGTTTCAGGAGCTGGAGGCTCATGGGTAAGAGTGGATGCCGCGGGGCGGGATGGCTGGCCCTCAGGCGAAGACCACCGTCTTGTTTCCATCGATCAAGACCCGATCCTCAACGTGCCAGGCCACGGCGCGCGTCAGGACGGTGCGCTCTATCTGCCGGCCGATCCGCTTCAGATCGTCTACGGAGTGGCGATGATCCACACGCTGCACATCCTGCTCGATGATAGGGCCCGCGTCCAGCTCGGCCGTCACATAGTGCGCGGTGGCCCCTATTCGCTTTACCCCCCTCTGGTGCGCCTGAGCATAGGGATTCGCGCCAACGAACGCGGGCAGGAAGCTGTGATGGATATTGATGATCTGATTTGGCCAGTGGGCGATAAACTCCGGGGAGATAATCTGCATATAGCGGGCCAGGACAATAGCGTCCACTTGTCCATCCAGCAGCGCCAGCTGTGCGGCCTCCGCTTCGGCCTTCGTATCTTTCGTCACCGGAATGTGGTGAAAGGAGAGGCCGTAGTAGGCAACAAGTGGCTCCAGAACCGTGTGGTTGCTGATCACCATGGAGAGCTCTACCGGAAGGTCACCGGCCTGCTGCTGCCAGAGCAGCTCGCGGAGACAGTGCGCCTCGCGAGATACGAAGATCGCCAACCGCTTTGGTGGATAGGCGAGCGATAATCGCCACTCCATGCAAAACTCCGCGGCGATCGATGCGAATTCCCGCTCCAGTCCAGGGGCGCGCAGATGCAGGTCCGCAAGGTCGAACTCGATTCGCATAAAGAAGAGGCCGCCGGTCGGGTCGGTGCTGTGTTGATCGGAGTGGAGGATGTTTGCGCCGCGATCGAACAGGAAGCGTGCGACGGCTGCGACGATGCCCGGGCGGTCGGGGCAGGAGATGAGCAGGCGGCCCCGCTCCTTGAGAACGTTTTGCGACATGGTATACCACGAGCTCACCCGGGCCAGCGAAGCGGACAGGCGAGGGCCTTTCCGAAAGAGTATACCCGTTCGATTTCGCGCCGGGCAGGAGATACACGATGTGAACGCGTAACATACCTTAACCATCTGGTTGCACGGGAGGGGAGGAGCGAGTAAATGTCTTATTCATCCAACAGGCGCGACTTTTTGAAGAGCGCGCTGGTGGGTGGCTTCACTGTCTGGATAGGCGGTCGCGCCTACAGCCAGGGCAACAAGTCACCCAACGACCGCATCGACTTCGCCTGCATCGGTGTAGGCGGCAAGGGAGACAGCGACAGCAGCGACGCAGCCTCCCATGGCAACGTCATCGCCATCTGCGATGTTGACAGCAACACCCTCGATCGCGCCGCGAAGAAGTGGCCGGACGCGAAGAAGTATTCCGACTACCGGAAGATGTACGACGAGCTGGGCCACAAGATCAACGGCGTAACGGTCAGCATCCCCGACCACTCGCACTACGCGGCCACTGCTCTGGCGCTCCACCGCAAAATCGCCTGCTACACCCAAAAACCACTTGCGCACTCTATCTATGAAGTACGCAAGCTCTCTGAGCTCGCGCGTAAGAACAACGTCGCCACGCAGATGGGCAACCAGGGAACCGCCGACAACGGACTCCGCAAGAATGCCTACGCTGTCAAAGCAGGCGCGCTGGGCAAGGTCTCCGAAGTGCATGTCTGGACAGACAGGCCGATCTGGCCCCAGGGAATCGACCGCGGCCAGCCGCTCGATGTCCCGTCGAACCTCGCGTGGGACCTCTGGCTGGGACCTGCAAAAACCCGCCCATACTCCGTGAACTATCACGATTTCAAGTGGCGCGGCTGGTGGGACTTTGGCACCGGTGCGCTGGGCGATATGGGCTGTCACAACATCAACCAGGCCTTCATGGCGCTCGACCTGCGTGATCCCACCTCGGTTCAGGCGGAGACCTCTACCCACAACAGCGACAGCTATCCCAAGAGCTCGCATGTCACCTATGAGTTCCCGGCAAATAAGGAGCGCGGCCCCGTCACCCTCCACTGGTACGATGGAGGGCGAAAGCCCTCGCTCGACCACTTCGCCGGCCCGGACTTCGCGGATCTGCTGGAGAGCGGCCAGCCGGCCACCAATGGATGGCTGATCATCGGTGACAAGGGCAAGCTCTACTCAACAGGAAGCGGAGGCCACATCATCGGCGGCGTGGACCTGGGAGATGTGAAGTACCCCGTCTCGCCCGGCCACTGGGAAGAGTTCGTGGCGGCGATCAAGGGAGGGGACCAGGCAATGTCTAACTTCCCGAACTACGCCGGCGGACTCGCCGAGACGGTGCTGCTCGGCAATCTGGCGGTCTGGCCAGCCGAGGGCGGCACGGGCCCGCTGATCAAGTGGGATGCGCGCAGAATGAAGGCGACCGGCGGCCCGGACATGAGCCACATCATCAAACCGCAGTACCGCGCTGGCTATCATCTCGACTGATGGACTGTAACATTAAGGGATCGCCGACGTCCTTCATACTATGAAGGAATCTGACGCCTTCGGCACGAATGTCCCTTCGACCATTCCGCGTCCGATGAGCTTTTGCCTGGACGCGCACACTTCTGCAGGGAGAACCTTTATGAGTTTCGATTCCAACAGGCGCGATTTTTTGAAGAGCGCACTGGTGGGTGGTTTTACAGTCTGGATAGGCGGTCGCGCCTACAGCCAGGGCAACAAATCCCCCAATGACCGCATCGACTTCGCCTGCGTGGGCGTAGGCGGCAAGGGTGACAGCGACAGCAACGATGCAGCCGCTCACGGCAACATCATCGCTATCTGCGATGTCGATAGCAACACGCTCGACCGCGCCTCGAAGAAGTGGCCGGACGCGAAGAAGTATTCCGACTACCGGAAGATGTACGA
>JBBRJW010000129.1:0-6830 GCA_038218705.1 Chthonomonadales bacterium
AAGCCTCACTGCTTCCGCAGGTGTGTCGTCGAGGCGGAAGCGCCCCACGAGCTCCTGCAGCCTCGCAGCCGTCTCCTTCAGCTCGCCTGCCGAAGCGCGCAGCTCGTCGATACTCGCGGTCTGCTCCTCCCCGGCTGCGGAGACGGTCTGCGTCGATGCAGCGATCTCTTCCGCCGACGCGCTGAGCTCCTCCGCTCCGGCGGCTGTCTGCTCGCTCACGGCCGCTACCGTTGTGATTGCGGTTGAGACCTGCTCCGCCTGCTCCGCCATCTCCGTCGCGGCGCGATCGGTGAGGCGTGCGCCCTGGTCAACCGTCTCCAGAGCCCCGCGGGTTAGTGTGATCGACGCGGCCATTTCCACTGCAGCGGTCGATGCCTGCGCTACACGAGTAGTAACCTCGTCAACGGATCGCAGGATCTCGTGCAGGGCGGTTCCTGCATCACTGCCGCGCGCTGCGCCGTCGAGCACCTCGCGCCGACTCGCTTCCATCGCCTGAACGGAGGCTCCGACCCCTGCACGGACGCCCTCGACGTGGGCCCGAATCTCGGTGGTCGCGCTGGATGCGCGCTCCGCCAGCTTGCGCACTTCGTCCGCGACTACCGCAAAGCCACGGCCATGCTCCCCTGCGCGCGCCGCCTCGATCGCCGCATTGAGGGCGAGCAGGTTGGTCTGAGAAGCGATCTGCTCGATCGTGTCGACGATCTCGCCGATCTCTTCGCCGCGCTTGCCGAGAGCGGCCACGGTCTGGGCGGCCTCTTCTACCTGGGTCTGAATCCTGGCCAGACTTCCGAGGCTCTCCTCCACAGACTTCCCTCCGCTTGTGGCCGCGTGCGTGGCCTGCAGGGCGGTCTCCGTGGTCTGTCGCGCCGCGGCCTCCACGTTCTCAGCGGCCCGGGCCGCCTGCTCCATCCCCGCCGATGCCGCTTCCGTGGCCTCCCGCTGCTCCGTACCAGCGCGCTGCACACGCCCTACCGCTTCCTGCAGCCGGCGCGTTGCGTCCGCTGCGCCCGTCGCGGCCTCTGCCTGCTGCTGGCTGCCGCGCGCCATCTCTTCGCTCGCTCTGGCGCACTGGTTGGCCGCGTTCGCGGCCTCCTGCGTCGAGCGGGCAATGTCCGCAGCCGCCGCGCCCGTCTCGTCCGCGGAAGCTGCAAGCTGCAAGCTGGCCCCGCCAATCGCTCGTGCCGTCTGCGCTACTTCGCCTACAAGGTCTCGGAGCCTCTCCGTCATCAGCGCGAATGCGGATCCGAGGGTGTCGCGCTCGCCCCGCGTTTCGGCGCGCACCGTGAGGTCGCCGGCGGCAACACGCTCGGCCACGCTGGCCATGTCGCGCATGCCGATCACCACGCGCTGCAGGTCCTCCTCCAGCATGCCGACTTCGTCTTTCAGGTCGAGATGCACGTCCTCGGAGCAGTCACCTTCGGCCACTCGCCGCAATATCTGCGCCAGTCGCGCTACTCCGCCCGCTGTTGAGCGGAAGAAGCCGACGAACAGGTACGCGATGAGCGCCAGGCATCCGAGTGTCGCGAGACCGACGGAGTTGCGCCGCACAGTGAGCGTCGACCGGCGGGCATTGAGTACCGTCGTGGCGGCCTTCATCGCAGTTTCGTTGTAGCTCAGGCAGGTCTCCAGAACACCAGCGGCGGGCGCATCCAGCTCGGCGGGCGAGACCACCACCGCGCCATGCGCGAGGAGCGCCGTGCTGAGTCGGGCCGTGTAAGCCGCGGTCTTCGACTGAAGAGCCGCCGCGGGCTCGGATAAGATCGCCTTAAGAGTGGGATTGAATTTGACCGAATGGTCGACATCGGTCTGGGCCGCCGCCAGAGGCGCGCTGATCTGGTGTATTAGGACCGCCAGGCGCATGCTCTCGTCGGCCCCTATGGCGTGTCGCTCGGCTGCATCTGCCGCGAGGTTACGGGCGTGAGACACGGCTGACGCAATCTGGGGGGTCTGATTGAGGAAGCTGTCGATCGCATAGTAGCTATCCAGATCCGGATCAAGAATGAGATTCGAGTTGTTGCCCAGAGTGGTAATCATTGCCCCGATGTCGTCGACCGCGGCGTCATGCGCGCTGACGCTCTCCCGTTCTCCCGCATATGTACGGTTGGTCAGATCGTGGCACTCACTGCGGAGCTTGGTCCAGCTCGCTGCCAGTCCGAGCGCGGATCGGCTCTGCAGGTCCTGCGCGTCGATGCTCGCGATGTCGCTCTCGATGGCGGCAGCGGAGTCGGAAGAGGCATGGGAGGCGAGGTCATGTGCGCGCAGGCTCTGGTTAACGGACTTTTCGTGCTCGACAACGTCGCGGAGCAGCTTCGAGACGGGCCGATAGCAGTCGATCCCCGTCAGCTCCAGTGCGGCAAAGTCGACCGAGTGATTGATCTCATGCAGGAAGTAGTAGCTCACTACCCCGAGCGGAACCAGGAAGAGCAGCGCGATCAGCGCAAACTTGGAGGGAAGCCTCAGGCGATTCATAAGGCGGACAGCGGGTGTTAAGAGTTGTTTCATTGGTTTCTCCCTGCTTTGCCGACGGAACAGCCGTGCGGTGGCGCTACTAGCTGTTATTAGATTGCACGCTCGTGCATACCATATATAATGGCGAGGGCAGCGGGAAACCAGAGAGTGAAGCGGGCAAAAATGCAGGCATTAGCGAAACGTTAACGGGTGAGGGGCAGGCGCGCCACGGCGGCAGCTTCCGCGATCGGCTTCAGGTCGAGGCGCGCTCTGAGGAAGCGCAGGCCTGCCTGCAGTTGCGCGTCGTTCGCGCTGTCGTGCAGGTCGGAGCGCCATGCGGCGAGCGGCTTGACGGGGATGTCCGGCTCGATTCCGCCGGTGCCGTCGATGCGGTTGCCATCCTCGTCACGCTTGAAGTTGATGTCGTAGTGCTTCGGGGGAAAATAGAGTGCCGTGGTGAGTCTCAAGGCAGAGTGATCGTCCATCGGGAACAGCGTCTGGACTCTGCCTTTGCCAAACGTCCGCTCGCCAATAATCTCGCCTGCGCCATAGTCCTTAATGGCGCCGGTAACGATCTCGGAGGCGGACGCGCTCCCGCCATTGACCAGAACAACCATGGGGAGCTGCCCATGCGTATGCTCGAGAGTCCGGATCTGGAGGCCCTTCTCCTGCCCGCTCCCCTCGCGGATCACGACAACATTGCGATGAAAACGCTGAGCGGCCGCATCGTTGGGCGGGAGGAAGATGCTCGCGACTGCCACCGCCACGTCGAGGAGTCCGCCGGGGTTGTCTCGCAGGTCGAAGACGAGCGCTCGCGCATGCTGCCTGTTCAGATCTGCAAACGCAAGATTGAGCTGGTCAATCGACTTCTCGTTAAACTCGGAGAGTGCGATGTGACCGATGCGGTACCGCGTATCCTCCATCCAGTGCTGCACGACAGGTGGCTCCACTCGGGCGCGCTGGATTGTGACCTCGAGACTCTTCTTGCCGCGGACCAGGCCGAGATGCACCCGGCTGCCGCGTGGGCCCTTGATGAGCGAGATCACATCGTTGATCGACTTCGCGTGAACCGTCCGACCATCCACCAGCACAATGAGATCGCCAGCCTTGACGCCGCCCTTCTGGGCGGGACCTCCCTCGATGGTGCGAACAACGCGCACTCCCAATGGGTCCTTCTGCTCCAGTACCGCGCCGATCCCCTCGAAGTCCCCGTGGGTGGTCGCCTGCATCTGAGACCATTCACTGGGGTCGAGGAATGTGCTGAACTGGTCACGCAGTCCCCCGAGCATTCCGCGTATCGCCTCGTAGGTGAGCAGTCGTGTGCGCCTGCCATCTATAGGCGGCCCGTAGTACTCCTGCTTCAGCAGGTCGACCGCCTCTTTGTAATCGGCGAGCGGATCCGTCGGCTCGGTGATTACATCCGCTGCAAAGGTGGCCGCAGAAGCTGGCTCCTCGCTGGAGGCAGTGTGGAGAACCGGGACAGTGGCGACCGCTCGCTCGCCCCAGAGGTCGTTGCTCGCGTACCCGGCGAGAATGGCCACGACCAGGGGTGCAAGCAGCGCGAACAGCCCGCGAAGGCTGCCTCTGCGGGTTCGCGTTGATGCATGAGCGATGCCATCCCCTTGTGCGTTCAGCGCGATCCTCCTCAGCTTCCCAGCACCGATAGCGCGCGACGAATGCCCCCGTCAACGCTGTCCTCGGCGGCGGTAAGGTGTATCTGGGGGTCAACTCCCTGGTCGAGCGCTGCGCCCTTTGCCGAGAATACGCGCGCCGACGCCATCTCGACGCCCGAGCCGCCACTGAGCGGTCCGAAAAAGGTGAGCATATCATCGCCAAAAGTGCGCTCGCCAATCAGGCTGCCGTGCCCGATATCGCGCAGGCCGATTGCGGCCAGCTCCGCCAGGTTGGCGGTGCCATGATCCACCAGCACGGCCAGCGGAGCCGAAAACGGACGATCCGAGACCACGGTAAGCGGCTCCCTGCGCCCGGGGCGACGCTCAAGCAGTGCGCAGGTCCCTCCCGCCGTTAGCCGACCCACCAGACGCCGGGCTGCCGCAAGGCCATCGGCGGGCGATCCCACCGTGGCGCGCACGCCCCCGCTGTTGCCACGCAGGTCGACGATGAGGCCGCGAAGTCCAGAGACGCGGCCAAGCTCCTCTTCGACCTGACGGGTGGCTTCCGCATTGAACTGCCTGATCTTGAGATAGCCAATATGGTTCTCAAGCATCCGGAAATCGACCGGATCGACGTCCGTGATCCCGGTGACAAGGCTGATCTTTATCGGGGCTGCGACGCTCGGGCGTTCCAGTGTGATATGGAGAAGCTTGCCTTCGCCGATGCTGAGGATGGGGAGGGCGCGCGTTAGCGAGTAGCCCTTCTGAAACCGGGCATTGACCTGTTTGGCCTCCTGCGCTTTGGTGGCTTCGTCGCCCTTTTCTTCGTCGATCCGGTCGAGCTCCGCGCGCGGGCTATAGGCGATGACCCAGTGTCCATCGATCTCGGTGATGTTGTCGCCTGTACGGAGACCCGCTCTCTCCGCCGGGCTGCCAGGCATGGCATCGACTACAGAGAGACGCCGGTACTCGACATCTCCACGCTTCTTAACGGTAACACTGAGAATCGCTCCGATTCCATGGTGCCGGCCTGAGAATGCATCCTGGCGGGCACTCCGCAGGGCGGGATCGAGAAACCGAGTGTGAGGCTCTTCGAGGGAGGCGAGCATTCGAGTGAGCGCGGCGCGAGAAAGGTGGGCGTTGCTCGTTGCATCGCCGCTCTCCACGAACTCATGCTGAATGTGGTCCAGAACTGTGTCGAAAACGTCAGCAGGGGGCACGCTCGAGTCGGCACCTGCAATGCCATCGGTCGTGAAACCACCATTCCAGGAGAGGAGTCGAACGAGGCTGCTGTGGTGGCCGTGATGGCGGAACTCTGCGCCGAGGGCGCGGCCATATACAAAACCGCCGTAAACGGCGGCTAGAAGGACCAGCAGGGCTGCAGAGCGTCGAATGGAGCGCACGCGAACTCTCCTCCCGCTGATCAGGCACAAATCGCAATTTCCGCGAAGCGGCTGCCAGACCCCGCGCGGGCCGGTATGTCCATAATATCCCATCGCAATCATCTGGATTATACCACCCCGCATGCGGGCCGTCAAACTCGCCTCTCCCGCGGGGGTGGCCTCCCTGAAGTATCGAGGCGCGGCCGTTTCGCGGTTTCGCTCATGGCTGGAGAGCGGCCGGCCGCGGGATCGCGTCTGAGCCAGCTGCCCGGTGGCTCCCTTCGTGGTGTGGGTAGTAACGATCGCGACCAACCGGGCCTGCCGACTCTTCTGCTCCGCGGCGAAAGCAGGAGCCTGGTCGATCCTGGCCGGGGAAATCTCTCAGCCTGCGGGTCAATTCCTCGAACTTTGCAGGGTCTGACTGACGCAGCGTGGCGAGGTACCTCAACTTACGGAGTGCTCCCTCGGCGGTTACCCGGACAGGATAGAAGCGGTTATCGTTTTCCGGAGGTCCGAGCAACACGAAGCCCGGATCGTGCAGAGCCTGCTCAAGAGGACCGATTGAGGACTGGACATTCATCCCAGATAGTCCGTAAGCGGCCAAGGACCGGCAAGTGTCATCAAATCCATGCGCCGTACCGTATCTCCCTCGGTATCACGACATCGACTACTTGCATGGAATATGCTATTTTCTCCAAGGAGAAGATAGCCACGAGTACGAAAGCGTCTGAGCAGAACCTGCCAGAAACGTGGAACCCGGACTTGCTGCGAACCCAGGGGTTTGCACCGTTATCCCTGGAATGGACTGGCCGTGAGGCCGGCCGGGGCATTCACCTACGAGTCAGGAGTGAAGCAGGGAGTGCGGAATTCCTGGCGCTCTACCGCCGTAATGCAGCGCCGCAGCAACTTGCGATCGCGGTAACACAGGTGGTTCCCCTCGCACGGCGTGCAAACTTGCTACCGTTGCTGATCGTTCCGTACCTGAAGGAAGAAGACCTGCTGGAACTGGAACGGCAAGGGATCAGCGCCCTGGACCTCTGCGGCAACGGCGTCCTTAGAGCGCCGGACCGGTTCCTTGTGTTCCGAACCGGCTTTCCCAACCGTTTCACCAGTTCGCGTCCGCTCAAAAACGTGTACCGGGGGATCAGTTCGTTGGTCGGCCGCGCGTTCCTGGTTCGGTCGACGTACGCCGAAATCAAAGACCTGCACGAAGAGATTAGCAAGCGCGGCGGCAACGTGTCCACCTCTACCCTCTCGAAAGTGCTGACGGAGTTGGAGGCCGATCTCATTGTGGAGCGCGTTCGCCACGAAAGGAAGCCTCAAGCCCGAGCGCTGCGTCTGCTGCAACCGGACAAACTGCTGGCCCGTCTGACTCAACACTATGCTC